>NZ_JADOVC010000020.1:0-76508 GCF_015751645.1 Flavobacterium sp. CG_9.1 | reverse complement strand
TCGTCTGAAGAGTCCCATAAAATTATTTTATTTTTCGCAAAACAAAAATAAGGGATTCTCAGGCAATTTTAATTTCCGACTTTCGGATGGCAGTGCATAAAATTATAAAATTTTATAGATAAATTGTCGTTAAAAAAAGCGAAAATTATGTCACTTTTGCGCTATCATTCTAATTTATAGAAATGAATGGACTGTCCTACCAATTTCCACTCTCCTTTTATTTTTTCTACCAATCTAATTTCATGGGAGTAACTTCTTTTACCATCTTTTGCAGTAGAAACTTCGTCATGACTCACCCAAGCATTATTTTCCTTAATACTCATTTTGTAATTTGTATTGATTGCATAGCCGCCATTCCCCATAGATTTTGGATCTGTATTGGTCATTGCAATTGCAGGAATATCTAAAGTGTGTCCATCTATTGTTGAAACTAATATTCTGCTATAGGGTTGGATATGCCAGCATTCGGCATGTCCTTTTCCATCTCCGGCTCTCCATGTTGCTGATTCTTTCTCTAGCAGTTTTTTGATATTTTCTGATTCGTCACTCTTTTGATTACAAGCAATTAGTGTTACTGCTGCAAGCGAGTAAAGTAATAATTTAGAATTCATTATGTTGTGATTTTTAAGTGTTATTAAAAAATCTGTTTCAACTCTTCATACTAAAATAATAGTACCTTCTATAAAACAATCAGTAAAATAATAGCAACTATCTATGTAGTGTTCTGAAACTTAAAATTTTCTCTTTATTGTGGACAGATTGAAGTAAAAACACACTATTATGTCATTTCCTATTCCTTTGTAGTGCGTTGTAAAAAAAAAACGATTATTTTTTAAAACTAATTTCATCCAATCCAACCGTGTATTCTATGCGCTGATTGTCGGAACTATCCCAAATTTCCATTTTTATTTTTGGAATTTTATTTTTCCAATCGATTGTAATTAAGCCAAAATGATTTTCCATAATGGGACCTTCAATTCTATTTTTATTCGGTGTCGCAAAATGCCATGTGGAGGAAAGACCGCTGGAAGTTACATCATAAATAGGGTAGAGACCTGGTTCAGTAAGTTTCGAAATTTCAGCATAATGTACGTCTCCGGTTAAAAATAAAATGCCGTTTGCTTTTGTTTTTTTGATGAGATTTAAGAATTTTTTTTGCTCTAGCGGAAAATTAGCCCAACCTTCATACCCGTTGTATTCAATTCCAAACTGAGATCCGGAACCAATCAATCTAATGGAGGCGGGTTTCTTTAATTCCTCTTCCAACCATTTCCATTGCGCTGCTCCTAAATAGGTTGAATCAGGTTCTTGTTGCTGAGTATAATCTAGATCGTAGAAAAACCGTTTATCCGCAGCAACTTCGCCGTTGTATTTCTTGTAATTATCTCTAAAAGTACGGTTGTCTAACAAGATAATCTGTACTTTTTTCCCTTTGTTCTCATACATATAGGAAGTGTAAATACCTTTATGTTTTCTTCTTTCTGAATCTTTAGGTTCATCAAAAAAACTCAGAAAAAGTTCCTTAGATTCTGCTTTTTTGGGATAATGCCTACCGGCATCATTTTGTCCATAATCATGATCATCCCAAGTTGCAATAATAGGAATGTGTTTTTTTAGATTTTGGAAAGAGGGCTTGGCGGCTAACTGTTCGTATTTAGATTTAAGGGTACTCATGTTATCAGTATCTCCATAAATGTTGTCGCCAAGAAAGACAAATAAATCAGGTTTGTGTTGAACTACAACATCAAAAATGGGCAACGGATTACTTTGATGTGAACAGGAACCAAAAGCTATTTTTGAAATATTCTTTTGACAATACCCATTGTCGGAAAGCAGTAAAAGCAATACTGCATACAAGAGGATTTTATTAAAACTATATCGAATCATTTTTTATATTTTGTGGGTTATATATTTTTAACAAAAATCAACACAGTTCCAAACGAAGTACTACATCGCTTGTAATTACTAGAAAATAAATTGATAATTACCAAATGTAATAAAAAAGAACCGCAAACAAAAGGTTGGGATGCGCCAAGAAAAATAAAATACTCGACTCAAAACAGTTGTTAATTAAAAGTTAAAACATTGGTTAATATGCAATTTGAAGACACTAAAAATTATTTTTGATATTAATTAACCATTAAATAACCACTAAATGAAGAAATTTTTCATTTTAACTGCAATCGCAGCCACATTATTAATATCCACCACCCAGTTTGCCCAATCCAAAAGAAAAAAAGATAAAAATGCTGTGACGCTTCCCGCTCCAGATAAGAAGCCAGAACCTACCATCAAGGAATACAGTAAGGTAATTACCAAAGAGGCTATTTCCGACCAAGGCTTGTTCACGGTTCATAAAGTAGATAAAAAATATTTTTTTGAAATCCCGAACAAATACTTAGATAAAGACATGCTTTTAGTGAGCCGGTTGTCTAAATTACCTTCTAATTTAGGAGGTGGATATGTAAACGCAGGATCCGAAACGAACGAGCAACTCATTGTTTGGCAACGTTTTCAGGATAAAATCTTAATTAAATTGAAATCATTTAGCGCTGTGGCTAATGACAGTTTGCCAATCAGTATATCGGTTAAATCCAATAATTATGAACCCACTTTATTTGCTTTTGATATTGTAGCATTCAGCAAAGATTCAGCAAATACGGTAATTGACGTAACTAAATTTTATGGTACAGATGTAAAATCGATCAGCGGGTTATCAGCTGAAATGAGAGAAACCTATAAAGTAAAAGGATTGGATGAATCTCGCAGTTTTATCAATACAATGAAAAGTTGCCCCTTGAATATTGAAGTGATTCAAGATTTTAGTTATAATGCTTCTAAACCGCCTAGTCAAGAAGATGCCGAAACGATCAGCATCCAAATGAATCAATCGATGATTCTGTTGCCTGAAAAATTGATGCAACCGCGCCTCGCTGATCCGCGCGTGGGCTGGTTTACGATGAGCCAAATCGATTATGGAAGTAACGAATTAAAATCAGACAGTAAAACCTACATTCGCCGCTGGAAATTGGAGCCTAAAGATCCTGTCGCTTACGCCAAAGGGGAGTTGGTGGAACCTATCAAACCTATTGTTTATTATCTAGATCCTGCCACTCCTGAAAAACTGCGCAAATACATAAAGCAAGGTATTGAAGATTGGCAAAAGCCTTTTGAAACAGCTGGTTTTAAAAATGCAATTATTGCCAAAGATGCACCAACAAAGGAACAAGATCCTGATTTCAGCCCAGAAGACATTCGGTATTCTGTAATTCGGTATGTGGCGAGTACGACGCGTAATGCGGTTGGACCAAGTGTGTCTGATCCAAGAACAGGAGAAATAATCGAGAGCGACGTGATTTGGTACCACAACCATTTGCGCTCCTACAGAAACCGCTATTTATTAGAAACCGGAGCTGCAAATCCAACTGCACGAACCTTAAACACCAGTGAGGAAGAAATGGGTGAAATGATGCGTATGGTTATCGCTCACGAAGTGGGACATGCGCTTGGTTTTCCCCACAACATGGGCGCAAGTTGTGCTTATGATACCGAAAGTTACAGAGATGGTGACTTTACACAAAAAAGTGGAATCGCGGCCAGTTTGATGGATTATGCGCGCTTTAATTATATTGCACAGCCTGGAGATAAAAACATTCGTTTTATCCGTAAAATGGGGCCGTACGATCATTACGCAACTAATTGGGGATACAGAGTGATTCCTAATGTGACTTCCGCCGAAGCAGAAGTGCCTACATTAGACCAATGGATAATGGAAAAATCTGCAAATATTATTTATAAATATGGCAAACAAAGCAGCAGTTTTGACCCTACTTCGCAAACAGAAGATATTGGGAATAATGCGATGAAAGCGAGTACTTATGGACTCAAAAACTTGCAGTATGTAGCCTCACATTTATCAGAATGGACCAGTGACGTAACTAATAATTATGAAGATTTAGATGAATTATACAAAGAGATGTTAGATGTTTGGAGCAGGTATGTAGGACATGTCGTTACCAATGTTGGAGGAGTTTATGAAACTGCTAAAAAACCAAACCAGAACGGAACTATTTATGATGTTGTTCCAAAAGCCAAACAACAGGAAGCCATGCAATGGTTGCAAACAAATGCTTTTGCTTCTCCAACCTGGTTGGTCAATGTGACTACTTTGAAAAATATTGATTACTCAGGATACACAGAGCGTTTCCGCAACTTGCAAGCCCGACATGTAAATAATGTGCTGAGTTTTGAGCGTATTGGGCGATTAATGGATGCAGAAATAATGGGAGCAGCTAATTATAAAGCGCTCGATTTACTTGGGGATATGCGTAAAGGAATCTGGAAAGAAGCTGCTTTGCCAACGAATGTTACCATTTATAGACGCAACCTACAACGCGCTTACATCGAGAGAATGGGGTATCTGATGAAAGAAGAAATTAAAGCAGGTCGCTCTTCTGACTTTTACAATGTGGCACAATCTGATATAAGAGGATTGGTCAGAGGCGAGTTGAACACCTTAAAAAACACTTTGTCAGTTGCTAAAACGAGAGGCATAAATACAGAAACAAAATACCATTATGAAGATGCCATCAAACGAATTGAATTAATCCTAAATCCTAAATAAGCAACATTCATGTGCTTCTGTTGCATAAAAAAAGTCCGCTTTCGAGCGGACTTTTTGGTTTGATGCAGTGGACTTTACAATTGAAAAATAGTTTATTTCATTGGAAAATTTGCTTCGAAAGTCTTAAATCTAAGGTCTAAATCCTTAAGAAGTTGTTTTTTTACACTCTCGTCCTTTATAAAACTATAGTGGAGGCTGTTGTATACATATTGCTTGATATCAGTATACGAAACGTTCTTGTATCTTTTAGCTAATAATACATATTGCTCAGTCATATTAGTACGTAAAATTCCAGCATCATCCGTACTAATAACAATAGGAACACCAAATTCCTTATACAAGGTCAATGGATGACGGCTGTCTTTTACTTTTAAAATAAATTCGTTACTTACTAAATTGATTTCAATTGGGATTGATTTCTTGGCCATGTAACGCAATAAATCATACGAGTCTTTTTCGTAAGCTAGGTCTACTCCGTGACCAATTCGGTTGGCTCCTGCAGTATAAACGGCAGCACTGATGTGCCATGTTAGTTCTTCAGGTTGTACTATTCCCAAGGTAAGTTCGCCGGCATGCATCGCGTATTTTACAGCTGGATAACGGGAATGACAATATTTAAACATTAGCATGTGCAACCAATAGTCCTTCATTGAAGTTGCACCATCTTCTGGAGAAACAATGTTAACTCCTGCAATCAGCGGACTTCCATCTGCCGAAATAAAAGCGATAACTAGATTCTTGAATAATTCAACAGGTTCCATGAAACGCAAGACAAAATTTTGGTACCGCATTGTAAATTGTTTGTCATCAATTTTAAGGTCTTTGTGAAGCTTTGCCACAAAATTAGTGTTGAAATCTTTGGCATAAGATTCAGCCTCTTTTTTTAATAAGGAGCTGTAAACAGAATCTAATGTGGTTAAAATTGCTTTTTCGTCTTTCGCCAAAGCTAATTTTCGCAATCTTGAGTTGAACTTTGTTAAATCATCCGTATTTAGGGTTGTTGGAATTGTAGATAATTGGGTTTCAATGTAACTAACGTTTTCAGAAATGGCTCTGTTTTTGAGTTCCAATAATCCTTGTCCAAAATTTCCCTTTATAGCTGGTTCAAACTTCATAAAGGATTCGAAAAATAACTTATCAGAAGGGTAATCCACATAATTATAGTCCTTTATAGACCATTTTTGCATGATTTTTTGTTGGTAAGAATCTAGAGTTCCATTCGTTTTTAAGGTAGAGAATAATTGCCAATCTCCCGAAGATGGTTTTTCTTTTCGGACATCCATCGTTTCCGTATTCAAATAAAAATTAGCTGCAATGGCACGTTGCAATAAAGGTTCTGCATAAATAGAACCGGAAAAATGGTGGTGTAAATCGCCGCCTTTTGGCATGTGGGAAAAGAAAGCAGTCAACGCGACTTCGTTATCCCTAATAGTCTCAAAATAGTCATTCGTTGCTTGAGAATAGCTGCTGGTTAAACAAAAAGCAAAAAATAAAGTATATAGTAATTTCATAAAATAATTTTTTAAAGAACTGATTTTTTATCTGTCAAAATTGGTCCGTTGTATTTCTACTTAATTTTTGCGAATAAAAAATATTTAATAGGTCAAAGATGAATATTTTTGATGGATTTTAAAAATTTAGAGCTAAAAGTCTTATTTTTTTAAAGCAAGAGATAACTGCGGTCTTATTAACGGAATTCTAAAATACTTTGTACCATAGCCTAAGTGTTGTGCAGTAGGTCCAATTCTGGTTGTAAAAACAATTAAAAAGTTCTATTTTTGCAATTCCGATGAAAAAACAACGTACAACCTCTTCTCAAGATTTTCCGCACTGATTTATAGATTGTAAATCGAGGGATTTCTCCCAAAAACAATTTATCGAATTTTGTTTCGATGTGATTTCTTACTATGAAATTGTGTCGTCCACTTATATTTATGAAATGAAAAAAGTATTTAATTTATTTGATTTTTCTCAAAAAGTCAATTTTAGAATAGAAATTTTAGCAGGTTTGACCGTAGCTATGACGATGATTCCAGAATCGCTTTCTTTTGCAATAGTTGCCGGTTTCCCACCTTTGATGGGGTTGTATGCTGCATTTATTGCGGGTTTAATCACAGCAGTTTTTGGTGGAAGACCTGGAATGATATCTGGAGGAGCTGGAGCTACAGTGATTGTTTTAATTGCTTTAATGAAGTCCAACGGCTTAGAATATGTTTTTGCAGCAGTAGCTTTGGCAGGTATTTTACAAATTTTAGTGGGTATCTTTAAACTCGGAAAATTTATTCGATTGGTGCCGCAACCTGTGATGTTTGGGTTCGTCAATGGTTTAGCGGTTATTATTTTCATGTCGCAGTTGGATCAATTCAAAGCAATAGTCAATGGGCAAATCCAATTTCTTTCAGGAAGTCCCTTACTAATTATGATAGGTTTAGTTGCACTTACCATTGCGATTATCGTGGTGCTGCCAAAAGTAACAAAAGCGATACCGGCTTCATTAGCCGCTATTATCGTTGTTTTTGCACTGGTTTTTTTCTTTGGAATCGAAACAAAAACGGTCCAAGATATTGCTTCAATCAGCGGTGGTTTTCCTCCATTTCATATTCCTAATGTTCCAATTACTTTTGAAATGTTTGAAATTATATTTCCGTATGCCTTAATCATGGCTTCTGTAGGATTGACTGAAGGATTATTAACACTGTCCTTGGTAGATGAAATTACCGGAACTAAAGGCATTGGAAATCGAGAATGTATTGCGCAAGGAAGTTCAAATATTTTAAATGGTTTTTTCTTCGGGATGGGCGGATGTCCTATGATTGCACAAACATTGGTAAATCTATCTGCAGGTTCTAGAGCACGTTTGTCTGGAATTGTAGCTGCCTTGACAATACTGCTTATTATTTTGTTTGGAGCTCCAATAATTGAACAATTACCCATGGCAGCTTTGGTTGGTGTCATGATTATGGTAGCTATTGGAACATTTGAGTGGGCGAGTTTCCGAATTATAAATAAAATGCCAAAACATGATATTTTTGTTGGAATACTAGTAGCAGTAATTACCATTCTGTTGCACAATTTAGCGCTTGCAGTTTTAATAGGAGTGATTATTTCCGCTCTAGTTTTTGCTTGGGAAAGTGCTAAAAGAATTCGGGCAAAAAAATACATTGATGCAAAAGGAGTGAAACATTATGAAATATATGGCCCTTTATTTTTTGCGTCCACAACCGCTTTCTCTGAGAAATTTGATGTTTTCAATGATCCAAATGAGGTTATTATTGATTTTAAAGAAAGCAAAATTACGGATATGAGTGCGATTGATGCCGTTAACAAAATTACAGAACGGTACGCTAAACTTAATAAAACGGTCCATTTGCAACATTTAAGTGCGGATTGTAAAACCTTACTAAAAAATGCAGATCAGATTATAGACGTTAATATTCTAGAAGATCCAACCTATAAAGTAGTGATTGATTAAATAAAGTGCCAATTAGTAATGGTAGTCTTTTTTTATCATTAAGAAAATCAAGAACAGTAGAACTTAATTTTCTTAATGATTTTAAAAAATATACTATGATTTAGGTAGAGCGACTTTTTTGTAAAAATAAATGGCCTAAGATTTTAAATGTAAAATTTATTTTTTGACAAAACTATTTATATTAGGAACCTTGAATTTTCATTGCTTCTGCGGCCAATCTTCCCGTTTTTAAAGCGGCATTGATAGAGCCATTCAGCAAGTGGTCTCCACAAATATAAAGTACATCTGATATTTTTATTTCAGAAGCCGCGATTTCATTCCGCACACTTTCCTGTGTTGGCAAAGCATATTCAATCCGATATGCTTTTAGCATTTTCCATGAAGTAACTTTTTGACCGTACCACTGTTTTAATTCATCTTTCATATTTTCTGCCAAAGTTGCGTCATCAATAGTTGGGATTCCATTGTAGGAAACAGAAATAAGTACTTTGCCTTTTGGCGCATAAGCTTCAGAAACATTAGAAAGAACCGTCAAATTATTGACCCACTTTTTCTGTGTTGAAGCATTCAATACAACTACGGCTTTATCAGTAGGCGCTTCTTTGGCTTCAAAATAGAGGTTAGTCACTTGATGTGAAGTCATTTTTTGGTTAGGAAAAAATTGTTTTGTAAGTTGATTGGCGGTCGTTGCCAAAAGGATTTGGTTGGCTTCTAAAATTGTTCCATCTGCGGTAGTTACTTTATTGCCATCAACAGCAGTTACCTTCGTATTGCATGCTATACTTCCTTGGGGAAGCATGTCTACTAGTTGCTTTGGGATTTCTTCCATTCCTAAAGCAGGAACTGCTACGTCACCATCAGAAAACATTTTCATCACAAAATCGAACATTCGTCGGGAAGTTTGCAATTTATTTTCTAAAAAGATTCCAGAAAGGAAAGGGGCATAAAAACGCTGAATCATCTTTGGACTAAAACCATATTCAGCCAGTTGCTTTTGTGTTGTTTGTTCTGGTTGTTCGAAAATAGTTTCGATGGTTAATTTTTGTAATTTATTTTTTAACCATAGGGTATTCATTTTATCTTTTAACGTACCAACTGGCGCAAAAAGGGTTGCCAATGCTGCCGAAGGTCTTCGTAAGGGATCTGCAATTTCAAAAATGCCTCCGTCATAAAGTACGGTGGCTCCAGGCAGCATTTTTTTTAGTTGTAAGTCTTTATAATTGAGTAAGGTTTGCGTTTCTGGGTAAGCAGTCAAAAGTACTTGGAAACCTCGATCTAAGAGAAATCCGTCATGAGAATCGGTTTTTATTCTTCCTCCCGCACGGTCGCTGGCCTCTAGAACAAGTACTTTTCTCCCTTGGCGGTGCAAATGAACAGCCGCAGCCAGTCCTGACAGTCCCGCTCCAATAATAATCACATCGTGTTTCATAGTTTTAATCCTCTTTAGTACAAAAATAGGCCAAATAACATTTCCGATTGTCGCAAATAAGGACGAATTTAAAATTTAAAAATACTTGGTAAAAGGGTAACCAAGTGTTACTTTTATTTGAGTCTAAGCTGCATCAATAAATCAGTTTGTTTGTCATTTCCCAATGTAAAAACATGTTGGTCAAAAACGACAAATCCATTTTTAGCATAAAATTGAAGCGCTCTGTAGTTTTCTTCCCAGACACCAAGCCAAATAGAAGCAACACCATTATTTTCGGCTATCTTTTTTGCCTGGTTCAGCAACAATTGTCCAATGTTTTTACCGTGAAAAGTTTGCAAAACATAAATTCGATGTACCTTCAAAGCATTTTGATCATGGGTTTCGGTTTGGGCATCTCCAAAGTTTATTTTTAGGTAACCAACGGCTACTCTATTCGAATAGGCTAAATAAAACATTGAATTCGTATTGCTTAATTCCGTTGTTAATTGCTGTGTGTTGAAACTATCATTGATGTAGTTGGTAATATTATCAGGCGTATTTACGGCAGCAAAGGTTTCTGTAAATGTTTGAATACTTAATTTTTGGAGTATTTCAAGATCATTTAGAGTTGCTTTTTGGATTTCAATTGGATTCATTTTGAGGTCCTCTTTTGAGTTATTTCGAACTCAAAAATACGCAAATATAATGGGTTGTGAATTTAATTATTTATGACATTATTAAACAAATCGATGCAAATAGTTGTCGTTTCCGGTTTTCAATTTGTACTTTTGAGTTTATTAATTGAAAGAGCTCGAAAGAGTAGTATTTATGAAAATTGTTATATCACCGGCCAAATCCTTAAATTTCGAGAAAGAATTACCTACTAAATTATATACAGAACCTTTGTTTTTAAAAGAGTCAAAACAGATTCAAAAAGTGCTTAAAGAGAAAAAGCCCTCTGATTTATCAGATTTAATGAGTATTTCAGATAAATTGGCCGATTTAAATTGGAAACGAAATCAAGAATGGAAAACGCCTTTTACAACATCAAATGCACGTCCTGCGGTTTATACCTTTGATGGCGATGTGTACACGGGATTAGACGTTTACTCGTTACCTATAAATAAAATTCAAGCCTTACAAGATAATTTGCGCATCCTTTCCGGTTTGTATGGATTGCTGAAACCGTTAGACTTAATGCAGGCCTATAGATTGGAAATGGGAACCAAATTACCCATTGGAGAAAGCAAAAATTTATATGAATATTGGAAACCTACAATTACCGAAGCCTTGAATAAAGAAGTTAATGAAGGAGAATTGTTTGTGAATTTAGCCAGTACTGAATATTTTTCAGCAATAGATGTTAAAGCATTAAATTTTCCTGTAATTACACCAGAATTCAAGGATTACAAAAACGGAAAACTTAAAATAATCAGTTTTTTTGCTAAAAAAGCGAGGGGCATGATGGTGCGCTACATCATCGATACCAATGCTCAAACAGTAGACGATCTAAAAGGTTTCAATTACGATGGCTATCAATTTGACGCCAATTTATCAGAAGGAAGTCATTTGGTTTTTACCCGATAATCCTAGAGACTAGCTATACGAAATCCTGCAAGAAGATGCTGTTTTTGGGTTGATAAGACAATACGATTTATAGCGTAAGAGAAGAACACGCTATAAATCGCATCTCTACTAATGCATGGCATCGGCGGGATTTATTTTGTTTTTACCTTTTTTTATCAAAAGTATAAAAGGAATACACAACAAAAACAAAGCGCCTAAATAAAGGAAAATATCGATATACGATAGTACAGAACTTTGTACCATTACTTTATATTCTATCGCTTTGTAAGCTTTAGCCAACGCTTCATTTTCAGAAAACCCTTTGGACATGAATCCCATTTTGAGTTCTTGGACCGTTTTCTGTACTTCAAAGGAAGTAGCATTTAGATGTGATATAAGATTTACTCGGTGTTCCTGATTGAATCTGGCAATGAAAGTGGTGATAATGGCAATACCAAACGACCCCCCTAGTTGTCTCATCATTCCTGTAAAAGCAGCTCCTTCGCCAATACTTTTTCCTTTTAAAGTGGACAATGAAAGTGTAGAAATAGGAACAAATAATAAACCAAGACCAACGCCTCTTAATATTAATGGCCAGTATAAATGTTCTTCACCAGAATCTGGCGTAATTACTTGTTGCATCCAGTAGGTAAAAAGGAAAAAGGTTAGAAAACCTGCAGCAACCATATAGGCTTGTGGGACTCCACGCTGAATCATTTTGCCTATAAAGGGCATCATAATTCCAGTAGTGATGGAGCTAGGAATCAATAATAATCCAGCATCTAATGCACTCCAGCCCAAAACCGATTGTGTATAAATGGGGATAATAAAAGTAGAACCATACAACCCGAAACCAAGTATAAAACACATAATTGTTCCTACTCTTAAGTTGGTATCCTTAAGAACTCTTAAATTCACAATGGGATGTTTGTAGGTTAGCTCTCTCCAAATAAAGAGCAATAAACCAAAAATGGAAATCACAGATAAAAGGACAATAGTAGTATTATTAAACCAATCATCTTGCTGACCATGTTCTAAAACATATTGTAGAGAACCAATAAAAGCAGTTAAAAGAAAGATTCCCCACCAATCGACTTGACTCGCTTTTAGTTTGTCACCATATTTTGGACTTTTTACGAAGGATAGGGTTAATAATGTAGCGATAATTCCAAGCGGAATGTTGATGTAAAAGATATAAGGCCAGGAAAAATGATCTACAATGTACCCTCCTAATGGCGGTCCAAGAGTTGGTCCCACAATCACTCCCATTCCGTAAATGGCTTGTGCCATACCTCTTTTGGCAACGGGGTAACTCTCTGTAATGATGGTTTGTGCAGTTACTAATAAAGCGCCTCCTCCGAGTCCTTGTATAAATCTAAAGGCGACTAATTCCCATATATTATTGGCATTTCCACATAAAAAAGAGGCAACTGTAAAGATAATAATGGAAACTGCAAAATAATTTCTGCGTCCAAACTGTTGCGACAACCAACTCGTCATCGGTATCACAATCACATTGGCAATTGCATAAGCAGTTATTACCCAAGCCACATCAGTTAGAGAAGCACCAAGGCTGCCTCGCATATTGTTTAATGCTACATTTACAATTGTAGTGTCAACAATTTCTAGCATAGCACAAAGAACGGCTGTAATGGTTATGATGACTCTTCTAAAGCCATATTCTACTAAATCGTCTTCTCCGGTTTGTACCATTTTATACTAAATTGTAAACTATCATTCTCTTAAAAGTTCTGCCTCCTTTTGACATTTTAAAAGCTGTCAAATTTTTTATTTAATCCAAGTGTACGTCCACATCTACATTCATTCCTGGGCGTAATAATTTTATTTTTTCTGGATCATTTGTCGTATTCAAACTTATTTTAACTGGTAATCTTTGGATTGTTTTTACAAAATTTCCCGTGGCATTATCAGGAGGTAATAAAGAGAATCGGGAACCTGTAGCCGGTGAGAAAGAGGTAATGGATCCCTGAAAATTATAACCTGGATACGCATCTACTTTTACGGTTACTTTTTGACCAATAACCATTTTGTTTAATTGCGTTTCTTTGAAATTAGCAATTACCCAAGCTTCTTTGTTATTGATGATGTAAAATAACGATTGTCCCGGTTGCACTAATTGTCCGGGTTGAATATCAATTTTGGAAACCTGCCCATCAATTGCAGCAGTTATTGCCGTGTAGGTTAAATTTAATTTGGCAGCATCTAATACGGCTTTGGCTCTTGTAATATTGGCAGCAGCGACTTCTGTTTGCTTGTTTGAAACCTTTGACTTAGCCACAATAACTGATTTTTGAAAAGCACTTGCTCTTTCTTGCTGTTGCAACACACGAACTTGACTTTCTGCTTCCAGCTTTGCAGCTAAGGCTTGCTCGTATTGTTGTTTTGTAATCGAATGGCTTTTGTATAGATTGTCATATCGGTTGTAATCACTGGTAATACGTCCTAATCTAATTTTTGCCGATTCAATATTTCCACCTGCTGATAATACATTCGCATCAGAAACAGAGATGCTGGCCAATGCACTTCCAATATCAGCTTTAGAAACTTCAAAATTACCTTCCGCTCCAACCATTGCAGCATTGGCTTCTTCAATTTTTAATTGATAATCTCTTTTGTCAATCGTAAAAAGCGTATCGCCTTTCTTTACAAAATCATTGTCTTTGATATATACTTTGTCCACATATCCCGAAACTCTTGGGATAATTGGATTCATGTTTTTTTCAATTTGGGCATCATCAGTTTCCTCATGCGATTGGGAATGCATGTATTTATAAGTCCCGTAAGTTGCACCTAAAACTACCAAAGCCACTAGGATAATAATAAATTTTTTATTTGTTTTTTTCTTTTCCATGGGGTGTGATTATTTTTGTGCAATATTGAAGGTTTGTGATAGTTGGCCAGTTACGGAAAGCAACTCGTAGTATTTTTGAATGGTATTGGCTCTGGCCAAAGCTTTATTAATTTTAGAGCTTAGTTGCTCTACATCCGCTTCCAATAAATCATTGGTATCGGATAGTCCATTATCATATTTGTCTTTAACTATGCGGTAATTTTCAGTAGATTGCTCTTCTGCTTCCACATAAACAACACTTTGTTTTAACGCTAAGTCGTAGTCTTCTATAGCCTTTTTTACCTGAATTTTAATGTAATCAGTTAAAATCGATTCTGAATTTTGTACTTCAAGATATTTGCTTTCAGCTAGTTTAACCAGCGTGCCATTTTTAAGTATCGCACTTAAATCATAAGAAATTCCAACACCAATATTCATCGCATTTTGAACCGTGATTACATTGCTCAAGTCTAACGCAGTGTATCCGCCAACAATTGCAATCGCTGGATAGTACGAACCTTTGGCTATTTTAATAGTAGCTTCACTTGCTTTTCCTTGAAAGCGTATGGCTTCTAAATCTTTGCGATTTTCTAAAGCCGGTAATTCATTTGTTGGAACATTCGTCATTTGGAAATCAGCAAAATTTTCTTCCCGAATTTCTAGTTTTGTATTGGGATTTAATTTTAAAAGCGTGACCAAATAAAAGTTGATAATTTTCAGATTGTTGTCCGTCTCGTCAAGTGACAGTTGAATTTGCGAAGTTTGTAATTTAGATTTCAGCAGATCATTTCTGGGAATAATTCCGTTTTTTTCCAGTTCGATAAAATCTTTTACACGTTGTTGTGCACTTTTTTGATTTTCTTTTAAAAGTTCAATTGTTTTTTGAGCTTTGTATAAGCTAGCGTAGTAATCGATAACCCGCAACGCTATTTCTTCTTTTGTTTGCGAAGCCGTTGCCATTTCTGCCTGATATAAATTCTCATAAACAGTAATACTATTCTGGATTTTGAAGCCAGAAAATACAGGAACACTGGCATTCAGTTGTCCAATCATCAATTGATTTACGATTGGTAGTGGTTGTGCGTTGTTATTTTGATTGAGTTTAAAATTAACTGATGCATTAGCCAATCTTTGGTATTGACCCGATAATTTTAAATCTGGATATTGATTGTTTTTAGTGGATTGCAATTCGTACTTTTTGGTTTTTACTTTTGTATTTGCCAACGTAACCTCATTGCTTTTGGTCCAAGCCAAATTAATGGCTTCGTTCAAGGTTAAACTTGTTTTTTCTTGTGCTTCTATAGCGGAAATTCCAATGAAGAAAACCCCAAAGAGCATGAATTGACTAACTTTCATAAATCAGAAGTGCTTTAATAGTTTGTTGAATGTGCTTTGTCAAATTGGTTTTTATGTAGTTATTGTACAAATCTTCGGTTTTTAAGTTTAATAAATTTTCGAAGAAAGGTTTATTCATGTGAAAATGAAAGAAAGTACCCAAAATGGTGGGCGTAATAAGCGGAATAATAACGTCTTTTCTGAAAATTCCTTTTTTCTGACCTTCTTCAATAATGGTTTCTAGAGATTTGAGATTTCCCTTTTTTAATTCCGAAAAAGACTGAAGATTTTGCTCTCTTTTTTTAGAAGTAAATTCAAAGTGTAGAATTCTATAAATTCCTCTGTTGCTATTAATTCTATTGATGTATAATTCAATCAGTTTATTGATTTTATCAATAGGCTCAAGATCTTCCTGCAGTAAATTGTCTAATTGATTTTTAAGATCAGAAGTTCGATAAACAATAAGGGATTCCAATAGACGCTCCTTGGAACCAAAGTAATAAGAAACCATGGCAACATTAATTTTTGCCACTTTTGCTATGTTTCGAATAGAAGTACCATCAAATCCTTTTTCAGCAAAAAGAACTTCAGCTACTTCGAGGATTTGAATTTGTTTATCGTTAAAATTACTTTTCAATTGGATCTAATTTATTCAAAACAAATTTAAACAAGCGTTTAATTTAAACAACTGTTTAGTTTTTATTTAACATTATATTAACATGAAATAAATTCTTTTTTAATGTTAATAAAACGGTTTTGCGGTCGAATCTAGTTTCCGTGGTAAACTTTTAAATTTCAATATGTTCATTGCCATTTATGAGCAAGATAGTTTGCTTTCATTAGTAGCTCCTTTGTTCGTTTATGTCGTTTGATAGTGTCTAGTTACAGAGTTGTATCCATAATCAATACAGTCTTCCTTATAAATTGTGAATATCTATTTTATGGAAAGTGCTTTTTTTTTCCTTTAAAATCTATCTTTGACCTCCTTAAAAAAACATAGAGATGAGCACAATTTGGTACGAATGCAAAGTAAAATATAGAAAAACAGATGAAACCGGCGGGCAAAAAATCACAACGGAACCCTATTTGGTAGATGCTTTGTCTTACACAGAAGCCGAAAGTAGAATTACAGAGGAAATGTCGGCATATATCAGTGAAGAGTTTAAAATCACCAATATAAAAATGGCCAATTATGCGGAGATCCACCCATTTGAAAATGCCGATCGTTGGTTTAAATCGAAAGTTTCTTTACTGGCTTATGATGAAGAAAGCGGCAAAGAGCGCAAGACAAGCATGTATTTATTAGTGCAAGCGAATGATGTAAAAGAAGCTTTTGATAATACAACTGACATCATGAAAGGAACGATGGGTGACTACACTATTCCCGCTATCATGGAATCTCCTATCATGGATGTTTTTCCTTATTTCAGCGGTGAAGAAGGAGAGTTAGAACAAATAGAAAAGTTCAATGCGCTAAAAGCTTCGAAACCAGAAGTTGTTGCAGAAATCGAGGATCACATGGAATTTGAAACTGCTCCTGAAGAAGAAGCTACTGTTTAAGATTGTTTTAAAAAATTCACCGCAAATTCGCAAATTATCGAAACAGTTGTTGGCTGTTTTTATTTGCGAATTTGCGGTTTTTTAATTCCTCGAAGCTCTGCATGGATTTTTTAGCCACAGATTCACAGATTAAAAAAGAGTATTGAAAATCTGTGAATCTGTGGTTGCTATTTCGCTAATACCGCTGGGGCTCTGCATCGAGGTAATTATTCCAAAGTTTTTAGAATTATAATTAGCCCTATTTAGTTAAGACTTTTTCGTATGCTTTTCGTGGGCTTCCTCTAAAATAAACTTCGCCACAATAGGTATAACCTTGACTTTCAAAAATTCTCATCATAGGTAAATTGTCAAAATTAGTGTCCGCTTTTACACTGAAAATGTTGTTGCTTAACGCAAAATCTTCTATGTTTTTGATCATCAGTTTTGCCAAACCTTTACCCAAATAGTTTTCAGAAATAGCTACGCGGTGCATCACAACAAAATCATCATTCGTAAGCCACTTTCCTTCCATGTTTCCATAAGCAGGTTCATCATTGATGAGTACGGCACTATAACCGATGATAGTTTTTCCTGCAACTAAAACAAATCCTGCTCCTTGTTCAATATCTTTTTGCACCACTGCTGGATTTGGATAACCGTCTTGCCATTGCGCGCTGCCGTCTTCTTTTCGTCGTTGGATGGCTTGTTGCAAAATGGCCCATATTGGATCAATTTCAGATAGTGTTGCTTTTCTAAAGTTATAATTCATTATTGTAATTTGAGTTTTTTGGTAAATGATTGTGTTTTAAAAGTACAAAACAAATTTTAAATTTGGTCAAATCCCCGCCATATTGCCAAACTAAGGTTAGGCGATCGGTTATTTTTTCAATTTTTCAATAATCGCATCTGAAATTTCAAAAACTTTTCCATTATAATTATTGTCTAACAAAATTATAGTAAACTTTTTAGTAATATTTGAAACTAAAATTGCTTCATAATTCCCAGCCCTTCCATCGTGTAAATGCTCAATCAAATTTCCGTTTTTATATTTTGCCAATCCTAAAGCTGATTGAGTTTCTTCTAAATTAAATTGTTGACCAATTTCAAAAAGTGATTTTTTGGTTACTATTTTTTTCGAGTGAAGACAATTTACCCATTTTAATAAATCAATTGTAGTTAAATAAGTACCGCCTGTTATGGATAAATCCGTTTTATCTTGAACCAAATTATTATTAAATCCCTTGGCTATGTTTTTTTCATTTTCAAAAGGAGTCATTACAGACGAATTCATTTTGCAAAGTTTGAATATAAATTTCTCTGCATATGTTTTAAAAGACATTCCTGTTAATCGTTCAACAATAAACTGTCTCAAAAAGATATTGTTGTTATTGTAATCATAATTTGTACCTGGTTTAAAATTAAGAGTATCAATTAGTTTTAAACCATCAAAAAGGTCTTTGTCATTTTGAATACTTTTCCAATTTACATTAGGTATTCCACTTTTGTACTGTAATAGATCTGCAATAGCAACTTCATTTGCCCATTTTGGTAATTCGGGAATAAATTTGGAAACCTTATCGTTCAGTTTTAGTTTACCTTGTTCTTTTAATTGCATCAAAGCAACCGCACTAAATTCTTTTGTAATTGAGCCAATATTAAATTTATAGTCAGTCGTTAATTTTCTCGTTTTAGTTTCATCAGTAAACCCAAATGAAGCGTTGTATATAATTTTATTATTTTTTGAAACAACTATATTTCCATTGAAAGCTCCAATTTGACTGTAGTGGTTCATTAAAGAATCAATTTGGTTTATTTGTTTTGTTTGAGCAGATATATTGTTTATCAGAAGTAATACAACTATGAAATTTAAGAATAATTGTTTATTATTTTGCATAATTTGATTTCTTGTTTTCTTTTCGGTTTTTTGGTTAACTGAGGTCTTACATTTTGCTGCTTTGAGATGGTTGGATGTTCGTAAACGCTAGGTTTTCGGCCTAACGAAAACTTGATGCGAAACGTTAATTCCACTAAATTCCAGCTAGCTCAAAATGGCTGTTGGCAAATCGTTATTTTATATATTTGCCATCTTTAAAGTTTTGAACTTCTAATAAATTCCCTTCTAAATCATATACATTTAGTGTTCCATTTCCATCTTTTAGAGTTCCTTTATCTAATTTCTTTCCATTACCATCAAAACAATTAATTATATTCATTAGTTTTCCATCGGTGTATAATCTTTCAGTATAAATTCTTCCATTAGTGTGGTACCAATTCCATTGCCCAATCAATTTTCCATTATCTAATTTTCCAATTCCTTCTTTATTTCCGTTTTCGTAGAAAAATTTCCACTCTCCGTCTTGTTTTCCATTATTAAATTTACCGATCTGATGCAATTTGCCATTTTCGTGAAAAATTTCCCAAACACCTATTTCTGCTCCATTAAGATATTTCCCTTTTTGAAATATCGTTCCGTTTTTATGGTAAAATTTCCATTTCCCATTTTTTAAATCACTTGATGTTCTCCCTATTTTTTTTAATTCGCCACTGTCATAAGTTTCTTTTGTCATTTTACAAGAAACTAGTAATAAAGGCATAAGAATTACTATAATAATTTTTTTCATTAATTAATTTTTAATTTTTCCACGTTTAATTTTATAATATTTGCCAACTTGTATTTAGGTCTTACAAAACCAGACTTATCTATCTTAATTTGGGTGTACAAGTTTGACAAACGTCAGAGTTATTTGTTAAGCTAAAATATAAAAAAATCATTACAAAACACTATTCATTTTAAAACATAAAAAAAGCTTTTAATCTATTTTAAATAGAGATTAAACGCCGGTTTACTTTTATGATAAAAATAATTTTATCGAATAGCTTTTACTAACTCTGTAATATTTGTTATTGATTTGGCTATATTATTAGTTATCTTTATTCAACGAAAAATCCCTATCAAATTTATTTTGATAGGGACTTTTTTTAGGAATAAATGGTATGAATTTTAAACTGAGTTATAGGTAGTTGATTTTATAGTTTATTTCTTGTCGATTGTTCTTTCAAAAAACTCATACGTTCGTAGCATTTGATCCATACGTTGACGATTATCACCAGCACGAGTAATTTCATGAGTGGCGCCGGGATGCACAACAAATTCTACAGGACGACCCAATACTTTTAGACTTCGAAAAAGCATTTCAGCTTGAACAAACCCAGTTCTTCGATCGTTACCTCCATGAAAAATAATAAACGGTGTTGTAATATTTTGTACATAATTTATTGGTGATTCACCGGCTAGAATCTCCTTAACTTTTGGTTCCCACGGATAGCCACCAAAATAATTGGGCACCAATCGCCACGCGTTTCCTTCTCCAAAAAAGGTATTCAGATCATAAACACCTCGTTGCGCACATGCTGCTTTAAAGCGATTGTCATGACTTATAATCCATGCGGTCAAATAGCCCGCATAAGAACCACCCGTAATGAGTAACTTAGACTGGTCTGCCCATCCTTCTTGAACCGTTTTATCTAATGCTGTTAGTACGTCACTAGCCGGTCCGGTGCCCCAATCATTGATATTTCCTCTCAAAAAATCCAATCCATATCCACCAGAACCTCTCGGATTACTGTAGACTACTCCATATCCTTTGCTACAAAAATATTGGTATTCGTGCCACATACTTTCCTCACCAGGACCCCACATGGCGGATGGTCCTCCGTGAATTTCTAGCAATAGTGGGTATTTTTCTCCTTGTTTATAGTTAGATGGTTTCATAATCCAATATTCCACGGTCA
The DNA here is from genome assembly GCF_015751645.1 of Flavobacterium sp. CG_9.1. NCBI lineage: Bacteria > Pseudomonadati > Bacteroidota > Flavobacteriia > Flavobacteriales > Flavobacteriaceae > Flavobacterium > Flavobacterium sp. CG_9.1. Next base: position 55,921 of record NZ_JADOVC010000020.1, on the reverse strand, counting down.
TTCCTAATTCGTTTTGGAATGTTTTCTTTTCCGGGTAAGATAATTTTTTAGTAGCAACCCAATCATTAAAAGTGCTGATTTTTTTCTCGTTTTTGAAGTTGGCATCAGCCAAATACAATTCAGATGGATTTGACACCTGAGTTTTTGAGTAAATAATCGTATTGTTTGCTATATCAAAACTAGATATTCCTGCATCAGTGCTAGAAAGTGTTTCTATTTTTTGCGTTAATGGGTTGACTCTGTGCAATACGTTGCCACCATTCATTTGAGCGGTAAAATACAAATATTTATCATTTTTGCTCCAGGTAAGATTTGACTTGTTACGATCAAAAGGAATAGTAACAATATCTTTTTCAGTTCCATTTAGTGGCATTATCGATAGTGAAGGTACTGATACAAATGAGGTGGTGCTGGAAAGAAAAGCCAACCATTTCCCAGAGGGCGATAGTGACGCGCTATTGTATCTTTTTCCGTCTTCTCCTAATAGCATTTTGAAATTTTCTCCATTGGCATCCATTATAAAAAGCTCACTTTCTAAGGATCGGTCTTGGTTTTCTGTAGAATCTACATCTCCTGATAGAATTATTTGTTTTCCGTTTGGCGTATAATCAGCGTTGTTAAAATTATAAAAACCATTTGTTAGTAGTCGGGGAGTTGCATCTTTAGATACATTTATTTCAAAAAAGTGATTGAAATTCATATCCGATGATACGTTTGATTCACTTTGAAAATTCAATTTATTAAGAACAATTGCTTTTTTATCGGTTGCATTTTTATCAAGATAGGCTCTAATTTGAGATAAACTTCCGTTTGGGTCTGGCTTTTCTTTATTGGTTACTAAATGCTCGTTTTTATCAAAACCAGGCTTTTCCATTTTCCATGTAGGAATCGATTTTGCTGGGTTTAAAATAGAATCTTGCAGTAAATCGCGCAACGGGACACTAGATGAATATAGTATCTTTTTGCCATCTGGTGACCATTTTGGATTGCTTGCGCCATATTTATCTTTTGTTAATTGCATGGGTTCACCGCCTTCCATAGAAATGATAAATATTTGATTTTTGTCTTCTACAGAACGAGTAAAAGCCATTTGCTTGCCGTCAGGGCTCCAGGTAGGTTTTGTAGCTCCATCTTTATGTGTGGTCAGTTGAACAGGCGTGGTTTTTCCTGAGATAGCCACTGTGAAAATCTGAGAGCGGTACTTATAATCCAGCTTGTTATTTTCATCATTTTCAATTGTATTTACCGTAAAAGCAGCTCGTTTTCCGTCCTTAGTTAAGCTGATGTTTCCAACAGTTTTAATTTTTAACATATCAGTAAGGATAACACCCTCAGTTTTATTTTGAGCGATTGCAACATGCAACTGTAATAAAAACAATAATGTAATTGACAATTTTCTCATAGTATTGATGTTTTATTTTGTTGTTATTCGGTAAAGTCAAAAACAAAACATTTCAATGAATTGGTTTGTTTTTTAATGGAATTTAGTTATCGTTAAATATAAAGTAAATTCTGTTAGCTCTAAGATTTTAGAATAATCAATATGCATTGCTAAAAGGAAAGATTAAGTAGTGCTGATTCACCAGTAGTAATTATTTATTTTGACCAGATATTTATTTATGAAATAACTTACTTAGTTTTTTGATGCTTTTTTAAAATGTCGCACCATTTATATGTAAGCGAAATAAACCTTCGCCTACACCTAATTCTAGTTAGATTGTGGAAGGCTTGTTTCGCTTTATATTCCTTAAATATTTCACAACTTTCTTATAAATAAGCAGATAGCTTTTTTTGAAATAAGTAGGCAGTTATAAAAAATATAAATTTAAAACAAAAAACCGGCGTTTAAAGGTACTTTAAACGCCGGTTTACTTTTATAATAAAAAAAATTTTATCGAATCGCTTTTACGAACTCTTCAATTTTTCCTGTTCCGTTTTTGGTTAAATCCTGAATAAAAGCACTGCCTATAATCGCTCCTTTGGCAAATTGCGTGGCTTGCTCGAAGGTTTCTTTGTTGTTGATTCCAAAACCAATTACTTGAGGATTTTTCAGATTCATATCGGCAATGCGCTTGAAATAGTCTTCCTGTGCGCTGCCAAAACCCGTTTGTGATCCTGTCACACTCGCTGAACTCACCATATAAATGAATCCATCAGAAACACTGTCAATAAAGTGGATGCGTTCTACAGAAGTTTGTGGCGTAATTAAGAATATATTTTTCAAGCCGTATTTTTCAAAAGTAGCTCTGTATTCGTCCGCATACACATTAACGGGAAGGTCGGGTATGATTAATCCGTCAATGCCAATAGCAGCGCATTCTTTGCAAAAATTATCAATTCCGTATTGTAACATTGGGTTGAAATAGCCCATAATAATTAGCGGAATAGCCACCGTTTTCCGAATGTCTTTTAGTTGGTCAAACAATACTTGAGTGGTCATTCCATTATGCAATGCTTGCGTAGAACTTTCCTGAATTGTTGGTCCATCGGCCAATGGATCGCTGAACGGCAATCCAATTTCTATCATGTCAACACCATTTTTTTCTAGGTCTTGAATGATTTGTACGGTGTCATTTAAGTTGGGATATCCTGCCGAAAAGTAGATGGAAAGTATTTTTTTGTCTTCTTGTAATTTCTGATTTATTCTGTTCATTTTATATTCTGTATAATTTTTTTATCTTTTTAGATCCGCAAAGCGTTTGGCTTTGAGGATGCTTTTTGCAGTTTTCAGACTTTTTTTATTAATGCGGTCGGAGACCGTTAAAAACTTCCTCAAAGTCAGAGACTTTGCGGAGCAGAGGTTTCAAACTTTTTTTATTAATGCGGTCGGAGACCGTTTAAAACCTTCTCAAAGTCGGAGACTTTGCGGAGCGGTATCGTAAATCTTAAATCAAATTGCCGCACTGTATGCCCAAGCTTTTTGGTTGGATTGCAATTGTACTTCAACACGCTTGTAATGCAATCCTTCATAAAGATCCGATTGATGCAGTTCCTTTGTGGTTATGGCATAAACCATTCCGTTGATTGTATCTTCAGGCTTGTGAGTTTCCGTAATAATGGGATAGTAGACTAACCCAAATTCTTCTTCAATTTGAATGTTTTTTACAATATAACCAATTAGTGTTTCAGGAGTTCCCTCAAGAATCCGTCCAAATAGATCTGTTTGTATGTCCTCATTTTGAAGGCTGCCATAAGCGAATAATTTTTCCATAGTTTCTATTTTCAAAATCTGAATTGAACTGCTTCGTATACTTTTTTTGCGTTAAGGAGTGTAGTGAAAATCCTTTTTTAGCTTGCTTTTTAGCAAGGTGAAAAAGATTGTAACGGAAAGCCTGACCTTGCAGTAACGCTAGTGAAAGCAAGGGAACGCCCTGAAATAAATTCAGGATAAACCCTGAAATAAATTCGGGATAAACCCTGAAATAAATTCAGGATAAACCCCGAAATAAATTCAGGATAAATACAATTATAATTTAAAATAATCAATATAGGTATTTAAATCTTTGTCGCCACGACCGGAAAGGTTGATGACCACAATATCTTCTGGTTTGAACTTCATTTCATCCAGAACTGCAAAAGCATGGGCACTTTCGATGGCAGGAATCAATCCTTCCATTTGAGATAATTTGATACCCCAATCCATAGCTTGCGCATCGGTGATCGAGATAAATTTTGCTCTACCAGTAGCGAATAAATTAGCATGCATAGGTCCTACTCCTGGGTAATCGAGCCCTGCAGAAATGGAATATGGCTCTGTGATTTGGCCATCCGTAGTTTGCATCAATAAGGTTTTACTTCCATGAATAACTCCCACTTTTCCTAAAGCGGAGGTAGCGGCACTTTCTCCAGAATCAACTCCTAAACCAGCTGCTTCCACAGCAATAATGGTCACGTCTTCATTGTCTAGAAAATGATAATACGTTCCTGCGGCATTGCTTCCACCACCAACACAGGCGATTACGTAATCGGGATTTTCACGTCCTTCTTTTTCTAGTAATTGTTCTTTAATTTCTTTCGAGATAACACTTTGAAAACGCGCTACCATATCTGGATAGGGATGTGGTCCTACGACAGATCCTATAATATAATAGGTGTCAACAGGATTATTGATCCAATCTCTGATGGCTTCATTTGTAGCATCTTTCAAGGTTTTTGAACCTGATTTGGCAGGACGAACTTCGGCACCTAACATTTTCATACGAGCCACATTTGGTGCCTGACGCTTAATGTCGACTTCGCCCATGTACACGATGCATTCCAAGCCCATCAAGGCACAAACGGTTGCGGTAGCCACTCCATGCTGACCTGCACCAGTTTCGGCAATGATTCTGGTCTTGCCCAATCGTTTTGCAAGAATAATTTGTCCAATCGTGTTATTGATTTTATGTGCGCCCGTATGGCATAGATCTTCTCTTTTCAGATAGATTTTGGTGTTGTATTGTTCGGATAAACGCTTTGCAAAATACAGTGGCGTAGGGCGACCTACATACTCCTTAAGTAGGTCATCAAATTCAGCTTGAAATGCTGGTTCAGCTGTGATTTTTAAATAATTTTGGCGTAATTCTTCTACATTTGGATATAACATTTCAGGAATGAAAGCACCTCCAAATTCTCCATAATAGCCTTTTTCGTTGACGTTGTAACTCATTTTGTTTTAAGTTTAAAAGTTTAAAGTTTCAAATTATGCTGAAACTTGCTCAATAAATTTTTGTCTTTTAATCCAGGCTCTGTTTCAAATTTACTATTTAAATCCAAAGCATGAATGGGTAATTGTGTTGCTAAAATTGATGTTGTCAAATCGATTTCTTCTAAACCGATGCCACCGCTTAGAAAAAAAGGTTTGGTCGATGGGTATTTTTTTAATACTGTCCAATCGAATGTCGAGCCGTTGCCACCAGGTAATTTTCCTTTAGTATCAAAAAGGAAATAATCACAAACCGCTTCAAAGGGTTGCAGGACTTCAAAATCAAAATCAGCAGCAACCGAAAATACTTTTATAATTTCAATATCATTTCCTATTGCGCTCCTTAATTCAGTACAAAATGCCACTGATTCATGGCCGTGCAACTGAATGGCTTGTAAATCGTGGGTTTGCGCTTTCGCCAAAATAACTGCGATACTTTCATTAACAAAAACACCCACTTTTTTAATCGATTTAGGTAAAGGTGGAATCACTCCATCAAAATACCTAGTAGATTTATCCCAGAATATAAATCCCATATAATCGGGTAGGAGTGAGGCTACTTCGAGAATATTGTTAGGGTATTTCATTCCGCAGATTTTAGTCCCAAAGCCCCCTGATCCCCGGAGGGGGAATATTGGAGTGGAATTTGTTTGAAGATTACCACTATTTTTATTTTCTAAAAATGAATCCATTATTGACAAAAATATTTATTTGTTGCTAATTCCCTTTTGGGGATTAGTGGGCTATTTGCTTAATAAATTCCGTTGCTGCTTGACCCGCATTATCCGTTTTCATGAAGTTTTCACCAATTAAAAATCCCTTATATCCAAAAGGTTTCAATTCATTAATGGCTTCAATGGATGAAATTCCACTTTCTGAAATTTTCACAAAATCATCTGGAATTTGGTTGGCTAATTGCTTGCTGAAATCTAAACTTACTTCAAATGTTTTCAGGTTTCTATTGTTTACCCCAATCAGGTCTAATGAGGGCATAATCGATTTTTCTAATTCTTCCTGATTGTGTACTTCAAGCAACACTTCGAGTCCTAGTCTTTTTGCAAATTCGGATAAGGCTTTAATTTCCTCTCTTGTTAAAACTGCTGCGATTAGCAGAATTAAATCAGCTCCATACGCTTTGGCTTCTAGGATTTGGTATTCATCTACAATAAATTCTTTTCGCAATAACGGAATATTTACTGTGGCTCGTGCCAAAAGTAAATCATCTAACGAACCTCCAAAATATTTTCCATCCGTCAATACCGATATGCCACACGCACCAGCATTTTCGTATCCTTTTGTTACTTCTTCCACCGTAAAACTATAATTGATTTCTGCTTTAGAAGGCGAACGACGTTTGTGTTCTGCAATAATTCCGGATGTGCTGTGTCGTAAATTAGTACTCAAAGAAATAGTCTTTTTTTCAAAGAAAACAGACGCTTCTAGTTGTGAAACTGGAATGATTGATTTCTTGAGAATTACTTCTCGTTTTTTGTCAACTATAATTTTATCTAGGATGTTCATTTAATTATTTGTTTAAAGTTTTCTTTGTTTAAGGTTTAAAGTTTTTCCAAATCAACAACTTTAAACCTTAAACTTTAAACTATTTTTTATTTGCTTAAATCTTTCAATTTGTTCAAAGATAAAAGTCCTTTTCCGGATAATAAACTTTCTTTCGCTATTTGAAATCCTTCTAAAGGAGAACATTTTGTCACCGTGGCAATGGCCATAGCTGCATTTGCACAGACTACGTTGTTTTGCGCTTCGGTTCCTTTTCCAGAAATAATATTCATAAATATTTGTGCTGAATCTTCGATGGTTGTTCCTCCTTCAATCTCGCTTTGCAACAAAAGGCGAACACCAAAATCTTCGGGATGCAGCATTCCTTCCATCGTGCTTGTGATTGTTTTTGTTGCTCCAGTTAAAGAAACTTCATCATAACCGTCAAGCGAATGTAAAATCGTAAAATTCACATCCGTATTCTGATACAAGTATGCATACATTCTGGCTAATTCTAAATTGAAAACACCAACCAATTGGTTTTTTGGAAGTGACGGATTTACCATTGGTCCTAGCATATTAAAAAATGTTTTTACTGCTAATTCTTTTCGGATTGGACCTACATTTTTCATCGCGGGGTGAAATAATGGTGCATGTAAAATGGCAATTCCTGCTTTGTCGATACTTTTTTCTATATAACCAGCGTCATTGCTAAATTTGATTCCTAATTTTTCCATCACATTACTAGAACCTGAAATAGAGGAAACCCCGTAATTTCCATGTTTTGCGACTTTTACTCCTGCACCTGCTGCTACAAAGGAAGCCAAAGTGGAAATATTAAAAGTATCTTTTCCATCACCACCTGTTCCACACAAATCGATGGTGTTGTAGGCTGATAAATCCACTTTAATACATAAATCCAACAACGCTTCTCGGAAACCTGAAAGCTCCTCAATACTAACGCTACGCATCATGTAAACGGTAAGGAATGCTGTAATTTGACTCGGATTATAACTTCCGTTGGAAATATTAACCAATACATCTTTTGCTTCTGCTGAAGAAAGTATTTCGTGATTAATCAGTCTATTTAATATATTTTTCATATTATTTTATTTTTTGCCGCTAAGGCTCAAAGACGCAAAGTTTAGTATTGAATATTGTTATTAAATTCAGTCAACTGATTACTGCGGCTGAACACTGAATACTATGATTTCACCCAATTTTCTAATATCTTTTTACCATTAGGCGTCAATACGCTTTCTGGATGAAACTGAACGCCGCGTACATCGTAGGTTTTATGTCTTAAGGACATTACTTGACCATTTTCGTCGAATGAAGTAGCTTCAAGAACATCGGGTAAAGTGGCATCTACAACCCAAGAATGGTAACGTCCTACTTCAAATTCATTTCCTAATCCTTCGAATAAAAGTTCATCATTTACTGCTGTTTTTACATTGGTGGCAACGCCATGATACACTTTGTCTAAGTTGGAAAGTGTTCCTCCAAAAACTTCTCCTATGGCCTGCTGTCCAAGACACACTCCAAAAATGCTTTTGGTAGGTGCATATTTCCTAATCACCTCTTTCAATAAACCGGCTTCATCCGGGATTCCAGGTCCTGGAGATAGCAAAATTTTATCGAAAACAGCAATTTCATCGATGTCAAATTCGTCGTTTCTGTAAACGGTTACTTCGCAATCTAAATCTTCCAGATAGTGTACTAAATTGTAGGTGAAACTATCGTAATTGTCTATGACTAGTATTTTTTTCATTTTCCTCCCCCAGCCCCTCCGAAGGAGGGGAGTACCTATTGGGGTAAATAGGTTTTTTAATTATTATTTTTATTTACAACTACATAAGTTGCTGATTTTTTTAGATTTGGCTCCCTTCCCTTTGGGGAGGGTCGGGGAGGGGATTTATATCGTTTCCGCTAAATCTAAAGCTTTATTCAGCGCTAATAATTTATTGTAAACCTCTTGCATTTCGCTTTCTTCATCAGATCCCGCTACAATTCCCGCTCCAGCTTGGGAGTGTAATTGATGGTTTTTACTCAAAAAAGTCCGAATCATAATCGCATGATTAAAATTACCTTCAAAATCCATAAATCCGATAGCGCCACCATAAAAATTTCTATTGGTTTTTTCATACTCTTCAATCAGCTGCATTGCCCGGTGTTTAGGAGCACCACTCAATGTACCTGCCGGAAAAGTATCCGCTACGACTTGCATTGTCGTCGCATTTTCATGCAAGTGTCCCGTTACTTTTGAAACCAAGTGAATTACGTGCGAGAAGAATTGTACTTCTCTATATTTTTCAACGTTGACATTATGACCGTTTCGGCTTAAATCATTTCTGGCCAAATCCACTAACATTACATGCTCGCTATTTTCTTTTTTATCTATGGATAATTCTTTGGCTAGAACGGCATCTTTTTCATCATCTCCCGTTCGTTTGAAAGTACCTGCAATAGGGTGAATTTCAGCTTTGCGATCTTTTACAATGATTTGTGCTTCGGGTGAAGAACCAAATATTTTAAAGTCTCCGTAATCAAAAAAGAATAAATAAGGAGATGGATTGATGCTTCTCAACGCTCTGTAGACATTGAATTCATCGCCTTTAAATCCTTGGGTAAACCTGCGAGATAAAACTAACTGGAACACATCTCCGCGGAAACAATGCTTTTTGGCCAAAGCCACATTATGCTTGAATTCTTCATCGGTTAAATTTGAAAAGCCTTCGCCTTCTTTATAAAATTTATAAGATGAAATGTTTCGGGATTGCAACAATTGTTCGATTTCGGATATATTATTTCTATCGTCTAAACTGTGACAGAAAATATAGGCTTCATTTTTAAAATGGTTGATAGCAATGATGTTTTGGTACACGGCATAATAAACATCGGGGATCGTGTTGCTATTTTCTTTTTTAGCAATAGATACTTTTTCGAAATACCGAACAGCATCGTATGAAATATATCCAAAAAGTCCATTATAGATGAATTTGAAATCATTCTTTTTTGATTTAAACTGACCTGAAAATTCTTGAATAAGTGCAGGAATGTCAGTTGTTTTGTCAATATTTATTTTCTCAGAACTGCCATCAGGGAAAGTCTTGTAAATAGTTTCGTTTTCTATTTTGATGGAAGCAATCGGATTACAACAGATGTAGGAGAAACTGTTGTCATTCCCATGATAATCACTACTTTCCAGTAACAGACTATTTGGGAATTTATCCCGAATTTTGAGATACACACTCACAGGAGTAATTGTATCAGCCAAGATTTGCTTGTAATTTGTATTTAAGTTAAATGATTTCAATTGTTATGTTTTTAATGTTGTGTTTAACTGGTAAAATTGGCACAAAAAAAAGGCCTGTCGTGATGACAAGCCTTTTTATATTTATAGTTTTAATAATACTATAGGAGCTTAGTTCACGACGACTGACGTAAATTGTTCCACCACCAAGTATTGCTTAAAATTGTTTTCATGTTTTGTTTATTGAGGCAAATGTAGAAATTAAATTCGATTATTCAAACATAAAATGCGTTAAAAATCAGTAAAAATGAAGATTATTTGTTAAATAAAATTTCTAGCAGAAATTTATAAAAGAACAAAACCCCAACAATTGCTTGTTAGGGTTTAATGATATTGTTTTGAAATGAAATTAGAATTTCAAAGCTATAGCTAAATCGAAATCATCATTGATTGCTTTGTCTCCTAAGCTGTCAAAGAAACTTCCAGAACCGTATTTAATATCGTATTTTGTTCTGTCAATTTTTACATTTGCCGTAGCTGAAGTGGTAGTGGTAGCAAGATCAAAAGTTACAGGTTTAGTAATTCCTTTAATCGTTAAATCTCCAGTTACTGTGTATACATTTGGTGCTTTTGTAACTAATTTTTTGAAAACCAAAGTTGCTGTTGCAAATTTATCTGATCCAAAAAAGTCATTCGCTTTCAAGTGACCTTCTAATTTTTCTTTCCCTTGACCAGCTTTTAAGTCAGTAACAATCATAGACGTCATGTCTACTACAAATGTACCACCTACTAATTTTTTTCCTTTGAAAACTAATGTACCATCTTTAAGGTTGATTGTGCCTTCATGAGCTCCAGTTACTTTTTTTCCAACCCAGTTGATTGTACTTGCTGAGGTGTTCACTTTTTTAGTTTGTGCAGTTACTGATATAGTAGATAAAACTACTACTAATGCTAATGCGATTGATTTTAAATTTTTCATTTGTTAGAATTTGATTTGAATTAATATTTGATTTTGGATTAGTAATTTATAAAGTAATGAATAAGTCTTCGTTTGATTTTCTTACTTTTTTGTAATATTGGGTAGCATCATCTTCATGTCTGTATCCTAAAGTAGCCATTAATGAAGCATTAAGTCCAAGTTTTTCTAAACCTAAAATTTCATTTACATCGGCAGGAACAAAACCTTCCATTGGCGTTACGTCTATTTTAAGTTCAGCAGCAGCGTTAAGTAAATTTCCTAGTGCTAAATACGTTTGCTTTGCAGTCCAATGATTACGATCATCTTCTGGAAGTGATGTAAGATTGTTTTTCATTAAATCACCATAAGGTTTCAAGTTTTCTAAAGGAATTTCTCTAGTTTGACTCATGTTCTGAATTAAATTGTCTATCCCTTCTGCTCCAAAATTTAATTCATTTGCAAAAACAATTAAATGTGATGCTTCAACAATTTGTGATTGTCCCCAAGCCGAAGGTTGGATTTTAGCTCTTAATTCTGGATTTTCTACGATAATAACCTTGTAAGGTTGCAATCCATAAGACGAAGAAGTCAAACGAATGGCTTCTTTTAAAGTATTTAAATCTTCAGTAGTTATTTTTTTTGTAGCATCGAATTTTTTCGTTGCGTATCTCCAATTTTGATTTTCTAAGAAAGTATTCATATTGTTATTATTAATTATTTATTTATTGGTTTCTGTATTTTTCTAATAAGTGATTTAATTGGTCTATTTCTTCTAAATTTAGATTTTTTGAAAAATACTGCTCGTGAGCAATCACTTTCGGATCTAATTCTTCTAAAACTCCTAATCCTTTTGGTGTTATTAGGACTTCTATTTTTCGTCTGTTTTCAGGACATACTTTACGAGTCACTAATTCTTTCAACAACAATTTATCTACTAAACGAGTAGTGTTACTGGTTTTAGCTAACATTCGCTCTTGAATGGTCCACATATTTGCCGGATTTCCTTTTTGCCCTCTTAAGATGCGAAGGACATTATATTGTTCTCCTGATATGTCATGAGGTTTTAATATTTCATTAAAATTCTCTATTATCACATTTTGTGTATACAAAACATTTAGAATAATTTTTTTCGAATTATCCATGGGTACAGTAGATTTTAAAACGTCTTCAATTTTCATAATTGTATATATGTCGTTTGTTGGTACAAATATAACGTATTTTATAATTGTATATACAAATGTTGGTTATTTTTCTTAAAAATCATTTTTGCTTACCCAAAAGCGCTGTTTTGTAAGGTTTTTGCTTATCTATAGTCATTTGCATTGTACTCTTGTTGTATTATTTTTTGAATCCACATAAATGCATTTCGATTTCTATAATCCTACTGTATATAAAAAAATTATGATTACTACTCCAGTTTTAGATTCAAAACGCGTACCAGAATTATTCTAGGCTTAAAATGAAATATCTTGCAAGGAGATAAAAAGTAATTTTTGTTCCCATTTCAGTATAATTTTAACTCCTTCCATTTGCAATAAACTTTAATTTAACTAGTTTTATTTTGATGATGATTTATTTTCTCAAAGTGTTTTTTTAATTATAAAAAATTGTAAGTCAATTATTTATAATTTTTGATAAAATAATATTGTAAAATTTTATTAGAATTATATAAACAGATAATTTTTTAAAAGTGTAAATTTATAAGAATTACAAACGCTAAAAAATTGGCAAAATGAAAAACACCAAAAAAGACCTAGACGATGCTGAAAACAGGAAGCAACAGGATTTAAATTTAAATAAATCCGATGGTACTGAACATTTTATGACTACGGATCAGGGTTTAAAAATCAATGATGACACGAATTCCTTAAAAGCTGGTGAACGGGGCCCTTCACTGTTGGAAGATTTTATTTTAAGAGAAAAAATCACCCATTTTGACCATGAAAGAATCCCTGAAAGAATTGTACACGCCCGAGGTTCAGCAGCACACGGTTATTTTCAGGTTTATGAATCTATGGAGAAATACACCAAGGCAGGATTTCTTCAAGATCCAAGCATTAAAACTCCTGTTTTTACTCGGTTTTCAACAGTAGCAGGATCTAGAGGTTCTACAGATTTAGCACGCGATATTAGAGGATTTTCGGTAAAATTTTACACGGAACAAGGCAACTATGATCTAGTTGGAAATAATGTCCCCGTGTTTTTTATTCAAGATGCTATAAAGTTTCCTGATTTAATTCATGCCGTCAAGCCGGAACCGAATAACGAAATGCCTCAAGCTGCCTCAGCACATGATACTTTTTGGGATTTTATTTCCTTAATGCCAGAGACGATGCATACCATTATGTGGGTGATGTCTGATAGAGCAATACCCAGAAGCTTAAGGATGATGGAGGGTTTTGGTGTTCACACCTTCCGCTTTATAAATAAAGAAAACGAATCTCATTTTGTTAAGTTTCATTGGAAACCAAAATTGGGAACACATGCAGTCGCTTGGGATGAAGCCCAAAAAATATCAGGGAAAAATTCAGACTTTCATCGTCAGGATTTATGGGAGGCTATCGAGAACGGACAGTTTCCTGAATGGGAATTAGGAGTTCAAATTATACCAGATGCCGATGAACACAAATTTGATTTTGATTTATTAGATCCTACTAAGTTAGTACCCGAAGAGTTGGTTCCAGTTACCATAATTGGGAAAATGGTTCTCAACCGAAATCCAGATAATTTCTTTGCTGAGACAGAGCAAGTGGCTTTTCACCCTGGTCATATTGTTCCAGGAATCGATTTTACAAACGATCCTTTACTGCAAGGACGTTTATTTTCTTATACAGATACGCAATTATCGCGTTTAGGGAGTCCAAATTTTCATGAAATTCCAATTAATAGAACCATTGCCCCGATGCACAATAACCAGCGTGACGGACACATGCGTCAGGAAATCAATGTAGGCAGAGTGAGTTATCACCCGAATTCTTTAGGTGGTGGCTGTCCTTTTCAGGCAAAAATTGAAGAGGGAGGCTTTGCCAGTTTTAATGAAAGAATTGATGCCCAAAAAGTGCGTGACCGCAGCGAAAGTTTTTCGGATCATTTCAGTCAAGCAACATTATTCTATAACAGTCAGACTCAAATAGAAAAAAATCATATCATAAATGCATTGCGCTTTGAACTAGGTAAATTAGAGACTACGGCAATTCAAACCCGCATGCTTGGACTATTATCTCAAATAGATACCACTCTGACAGACAAAGTAGCCAAAGGTCTAGGGCTTAAGGTGCCAAAGAGTCCTGAAAAACCGATAAATCATGGTGTTGGGGCGAATGCAGACGAACAAAAATACGAACCTAAAAAAGTTCCTCAAAGCGTGAAATCCTCCGCTGCATTAAGTATGCTTAAAAGCAAAACCCTGTCCAAAACAATTGCGACCAGACAAGTTGCATTTTTATGCTCAGAGGGCGCTGATAGGGCTTCAATTAATGCTATGAAAACCGCATTAGAAAAAGAAGGAGCGAGTATTAAAATTATAGCACCACATTTAGGCAGCATAAAAACGGACGATGGAAGTGAAGTCAAAGTAGATCAAAGTTTTCTAATTGCTTCCTCAGTTTTATTTGATGCAGTATATATTCCAGGGGGGAAAAATGCTAAATTCATGAATTCCAATGACGCAGTAATCGAATTTTTAAATGAGGCCTATAAACATTGTAAAGTTATTGGTGCTGACGAATCTGATATATTTAGCAACACAAAACGTACAGACAAATTGGATTCTACAGAGGGTGAAAATGGAATAATTATTAATTCAAAAAATCCAGATAAAACCTTTACAACTTCTTTTATAGATGCCATGGGCAAACATCGTTTTTGGGATCGTGAAGAAGAGCTATAGTGGAATTTTTTTAATTTACAACCGAAGCATACAGTCAAGAAAAAACCGAAATGAAAATTTCGGTTTTTGTATTTTATAAAGAATTAGAATACTCGTAACTAAATGGATTCTATAAAAAAGAAATTGTAAGTTATGCTTTATAACGTAATTAAGTAAGTAGAGAAGTCATTGCATTTTTCATTGCTTATTGCTTCAGCAGAAGTGAAGCGTAAGTTTTAAATTTTTTTTATAAAAGCGAACCTAATTTTATATGTTGTTTTTATTTTATTACATTTAGCCTTTACAATAACTTTATTGCTAATTATTTCAATTTTGTGGGTATGAATGAGGCCAAACCAACGTACGATGAATTACTCAAAAAAATACAGGAACAAGAATTAGAGATAATTCGGTTAGTGAATGGAGAACATAAAAAATCAAATCTTGAATTCTTTACAAAAGAATCAGAAGATTTGCTCTGTTTATTAGGTTATGGTGGCTACTTTAAAGAAATAAATCCAGCTTTTGTACATAAATTTGGGTATTCAGAGCAGGAGTTTGTTAACAATCCATTTGCTACATTCGTTCATCCCGAAGATCAAAAAAATACAGCTGCGGAAGTCGAAAGATTATCCAAAGATTTAACTTCATTAAATTTCGAAAACAGGTGTATTAAAAAAAATGGAGAAACTGTTGTTATTCATTGGATTTTCAGCGTAAATCTGCCGATGCAAATTATTTATGGAATTGGAAGAGATATTACAGAAAAGAGAAAAGCTCAAGAAAATTTAATTTTCAGTGAAAATCTACTAAACATTGCCCAAAAAATTGCCAAGATAGGAACATGGGAATTAGATTTAATTGATAACAAAATGGTTTGGTCTAAGGAATTGTATTCTATTTACGAAATTGATGAAAAATTAGAGCAAAATTTATTCAAGGGATACTTAAGTCGTTTTGCGAAGGAGGATCTTGTTATTTTTCAGAATAAAATCGAACAATCTAGGCTTGATAAAAAATCGTTTAAATCAGAGCAGTGCGCGATTTTTTCGAAAAAAAGAATAAAATGGCTCACGATTATTGTAATACCGGTACTAGATAACAAGGGAAATGTTGTTAAACTTAGAGGCAATACTCAGGACATCACAGAGAAAAAACTAATCGAGCAGTCAATTAAAGAGCGAGAAGTTGCAGTGATAGACTATAAACTTAAACTAATTGAGCAAGAAAGCGATGCTAAGTTTAAGTATTACATTGAAAATGCTCCTGATGGAATTTTTGTCATCGATCAAAATAGAAACTATATTGAAGTAAACCAAGCTGCTTCTACATTAACGGGATATTCTGAGCAAGAACTTTTACTGATGAAATTTGGCGATCTATCTTCAGAGGACCAAGCTGATGCTACCTTGCAAAAATTTCAATTTTTACAAGAAACAGGAGCGATAAAAGGGGAGATTAAAATTATTTGTAAAAATGGAACTGAACTGTTTTGCTTCATTGATGCCGTAAAGCTTTCGGATGACCGATTTCTAGGTTTTGTTAAAGACGTTACTGAAAATAAAAAAGCCGAAGAAAAAATAAAAGAAAGCGAAAAACGCTTTCGAGCATTGGTGGAAAACAATGACAGTATTATAACGGTCATCGATGAAAATTTAAATACTCTATTTCGCAGCCCGTCGTCATCTCGTGTTAACGGATACTCACACGAAGAATATGAAAATTTAACGGAACAAGAATATTTCCATCCTGATTATTTGGAATATGTTCATGAAATGGTGCAGAACACTTTTAACAATCCAGAAAAACCGCATCCCGTTTTATTTCAAGTAAAGCATAAGAATGGAAATTATATCTGGCTGCAGGGAGTTCTAAATAATATGATGGAGCACAATGGCGTGAAAGGTATTGTTGTCAATTTAAGAGATGTCACTGAAAGCATCATGGCCAATGAAACCTTATCAAAAGAAAAAGATAAATTTGCTAAAATTGCGGCTACCTCGCCTGGATTGATTTATTCCATGCGGCAAAACAAAGACGGTTCATTGAGTTATCCGTATGCCAGTCATGCCATTGAGGAAATATATGGGTTTACCTATGAAGAAATTGAGTTTGATGTAAATAAAATTTTCGGATTAATTCATCCGGATGATTTAGAGAGCTTGATGTGCAGCATACATGAAACTAAATCCAAGTTAGTTTCTCTCAAAGGAGAATACCGCTATTTTCATCCTACAAAAGGAATGGTTTGGCATAGTGTAAATTCTTTACCTGTAGTTGAGCCGGAAGGAACGGTGATTTGCCACGGAATTGTCACGGATGTTACTGAAAGAATTTTGGCGGAACAAAAAATTATTAAAGCCAATAGGCTGTATTTGTTTATCAGTCAAATTAACCAGATGATTGTAAGAACTACGGATCAAGAAACCTTATTCACGGAAGCATGTACTATTGCAGTTAATTTAGGAAAGTTTAAAATGGCCTGGATTGGCATTGTAGATGAAGTAACTAAAAAAGTGATACCGGCGAAAATTGTAGGGGATGACAATGGTTATTTCGCCAAAATTAAAACCATAACAATAGATGATGAACCATTAGAAAGAGGTCCAGCAGGTCGTGCCATTGGACAGGGCAAATCGATTGTTTGTAATGATATTGAAAACGATTTAATGATGCTGCCTTGGAAAAAAGAAGCATTGGAGAGTGGATATTTATCTGTTATGTCAGTTCCAATAAAAAAATTTGGAAAAGCAATTGGTGCTTTTTCTTTCTATGCAGTAGAGAAAAACTTTTTTGATAAAGAGGAAATCGCATTACTAGAGGAAGCGACAGGCGATGTGGCTTTTGCATTAGAAATTTTTGAAAAAGAAGCACTACGCAAAAAAGCGGAAGAAGATATATTTGATAGTGAGCAAAGATATCACACCTTAACGGAAGTTTCTACAGTTGGAATTTTCCGCACAGATACAAAAGGAGATACTACTTATGTTAATCCCTATTGGTGTCAAATTTCTGGATTGTCTTTTGAAGAAGCTATGGGTAATGGCTGGTTAACGGCTGTTCATCAGGAGGATAAAAAAATAGTAGCGCAAGGATGGGAGGAAGCAACAAATGATCTTGAAAAGTCATTGTCAGAGTATCGTTTTGTGCGTCCGGATGGATCAATAGCTTGGGTTATGGGCCAGGCGATTCCGGAAAAAAATGTCAGAAATGAGATCGTAGGATATATTGGTACTATTACTGATATTTCAGAGCGCAAGATTGCTGAGGATGCCATTTTGAAGGAAAAACAACTTTCGGAACTGATAATCAATAACCTTCCTGGCGTTTTTTATATGTATGATGAATCAGGAAAATTTGTCAGGTGGAATAAAAATTTTGAGACAGTTAGTGGTTATAGTGCAGCTGAAATTGGTCAAATGGAAGCGGTAGATTTTTATGATGAAGATTATAAGGAAATAATACGAACAAGATTAAAGACGGTCTTTGAAATTAAAGCACCTGGATTAGAAGTCAAATTATTTACAAAAAATAAAGATAAAATTCCATATTACATTAATTCTCATGCTTTTGAGTACAAAGGAAAGAGGTGTCTCTTAGGAATGGGATTGGATCTTTCTGATATTAAAAAAGCAGAGGAGAAAATAAAAATTGCTAACGAACGATTTGAAATGATTTCTGCAGCAACTAATGATGCAGTATTTGAATATAATGTACTAACAGGAGAAAGTTGGAACAATCAAACTTTCATTACTCTTTTCGGATTTGGCAGTAGTTTACCAAATGGCCAGAACAATAGTGTTATATGGCGTTCTAAGGTTCATCCAGAGGATCGAGAAAGAGTGATTAAAAAATTAGAAGATTCCTATGTAGGGTCAACCACTTTATGGTCAGACGAATTCCGTTTTCAAAAAGCAGATGGTAGTTATGGAATTTTTTATGATAGAGGAATTATTTCCAGAGATGAATCTGGAAAAGCCATTCGTTTAAATGGAGCCATGATCGAAATCACCGAATTAAAAAATATTAAGGAGCAGTTATTACGAAGTGAAGAGAAATATAGAAGTCTTATCGAACAAGCTTCAGACTCTATTTTTATTAATGATGCCGATGGACACCTACTAGAGGTAAATGAAAGTGCCTGTGTTATGTTAGGGTATAGTAAAGAGGAACTTTGTACAAAAAACATAGTAGATTTATACACTGATGCCGAACTTGTAAGAAGGCCAATTATGTTCAAAGAATTATTAAATGGGGAGCAAACCTTAATAGAACGAACTATGCTTCACAAAACAGGATCTTTTATTGCAGTAGAAATCACGGCAAAGATGATTCTTGATGGTCGAATTGTTGCCATTGTGAGGGATATAAGCGAGCGTAAAAAAAAGGACGACGAATTTAGGAAAATGCATAAAAAAATTGAAGCTATTCTTGGCGCCATTCCTGACCTGTTATTTGAAGTAGACATAAACGGTAAAATTTTTAATTATCATTCGCGCCGCGATGATTTATTAGCGCTGCCTCAAGAAGTTTTTTTAGGAAAAACATTTTCTGACGTTTTAAATAAAGATGTAGCTAATTTAATTTTGTCTGCTATAAAAGAAGCTTCGCTAGAAGGATATTCTACCGGAAAACAATATTCCTTAAAGCTAAATGAGGAATTGCATTGGTTTGAACTTTCAATTGCGCCTATGGTGGAAAGTGATGCACAAGAAATTCACTTTATTTGTCTGTCACGTGATATTACTGCGGCAAAAAATTCCGATTTTGCACTTTTAAAAAGCGAGGAGCGATACCGTGGTTTACTAAACAATCTTGATGCAGGGATTCTAGTTCATGCTGCTGATACTTCCATCATTGTCAATAATCAAAAAGCAGCTGAATTATTGGGATTGACTAATAATGAAATGAAAGGGATGAAAGCTTCTGATCTTCCTTGGAATTTTTTAGATGAGGAAAATGCACCGTTGTCTATTAACAACTATCCCGTAAACCAAATTATTGCTACAAAGAAATCTTTGAAAAATTTTGTGTTAGGTGTACACCGCTCTACAAAAAAAGATATTGTATGGTTGTTAGTAAACGGTTATCCAGATCGTAACGAGAAGGGTGAAATCTTTGAAATAGTAATCAGTTTTATTGATATTACGGAACAAAAAGTAATGGAAATGGAATTGCTAAAAGCTAAAGAATTAGCTGAATCTGCCAACAAAGCAAAGACTGATTTTCTAGCTAATATGAGTCATGAAATTAGAACGCCATTAAACGGTATAATTGGATTTACTCATTTATTAATGAAGTCAAATTTGAAAAAAAATCAAGCAGAATACATGACGACTGTCAATGAATCTGCAACATCATTAATGGAAATTGTCAATGATGTGTTGGATTTCTCTAAAATTGAATCTGGAAAATTAGAACTTAATATTGAAGAGGTGAATCTTTTTAAATTGACAAATCAAGTCATAGATTTATTTAAATTCCAAGCAAATCAAAAGAAGATAGATTTAATACTTGACATTAATAATAAC
Organism: Flavobacterium sp. CG_9.1; assembly: GCF_015751645.1. Taxonomy (NCBI): domain Bacteria; kingdom Pseudomonadati; phylum Bacteroidota; class Flavobacteriia; order Flavobacteriales; family Flavobacteriaceae; genus Flavobacterium; species Flavobacterium sp. CG_9.1. Next base: position 36,130 of record NZ_JADOVC010000020.1, on the reverse strand, counting down.
GTTCCGCAATACATTTTGGCTGATTCTGTGCGATTGAAACAAATACTTGTAAACCTCTTGAGTAACGCGATTAAATTTACCAATTTTGGTGAAATAAGATTGGATATAAATCAGATTGACTTCTCAAATGCAAAAGGATCAACGATTCAGTTTTCTGTAAAAGATACTGGAGTGGGAATTAAAACCCAAAACAATGAGAAAATATTCAATTCGTTTGTACAAGAGGATAATTCCACCAGTAGAAAATTTGGTGGAACAGGATTAGGGTTGGCCATTTCAAATCAATTACTGGCCTTGATGGATAGCAAGTTACAATTGATCAGTAAATATGGCGACGGAAGCGATTTCTTTTTTGTGATTACATTCAAAAAGGCGAAACATAAGAAAAATACAACGGCGTTATTTACCAAAAGCATAAAAGACGACCTTATTAAACCTTTGCATACGTTAAGTGACCTTACAGTTTTAATAGTGGAAGACAATAAAATTAATATGTTACTAGCTAAAACATTAGTCAAAAGAATCATCTCTAATTGCACTATTCTTGAAGCTAAGGATGGTAATGAGGCTGTTGATATTTATAAAAAAGAAAAACCTGACGTGATTTTAATGGACATTCAGATGCCAAATAAAAATGGATATGAAGCAACAGATGAAATTAGACAACTAAAGGAAGCTAAAGATATTCCTATAATTGCAATCACGGCGGGCATAATGGTAGGCGATAAAGAAAAATGCCTTCAAGCAGGCATGAACGATTACTTACCTAAACCTATTATTCAATTGGATTTAGAAAAAATGTTGCAAAAATGGTTGAATAAGAATTGATTCTCTATCAACAAAGTCTAAAAAGAGCTTTTAACTATTGATGCCAAGTAAAAAATTAGGTAAAAAACTGAAAAAGAATGAAAAAAAGGAATGAAAATAAAATTATTTTCGCTCCTTTTTTTTCATTCTTTTAGGCCAGGGAACTGCAATTTAAGCCGGTTGTAAGAAAAAAAATAATTAGGTACGATTTGATGAAGATAAGCGAAAGCTGCTCAACGATAAGCTCCACATCAAAATAAATGAGGTACTTCGATTTACTTTTACCTTCAATAAATGATTTAAAAGCAAGGTTAAAAAAACGTGTTCACTATTTTTTTGAGAGTGCAAAAGCCTGTATGATTGAGTATACAGGCTTTTAACTGGCTTACTACAAGCGGAATTGTTTTAAGATAGCAAAATATTCAAATCCATCATACACGCTTTCATCATTTGATAGGTTCTTTCAATGTCATTGTCTAAACCTATAGAAAATCGGATTAAACCATCAGTCAATCCCATTTCTATTTGCTCCTCTAGGGGAATTTCACTTGATGTCGAAGTTCCAGGGGCACTAAACAACGTTTTGTAAAATCCTAAACTCACGGCCAGATACCCTAGATTTTTTGATTGCATCAATTCCATTAATTCATTGGCTTTTGCCAAAGTTCCTACGTCCAAAGTTATCATTCCTCCAAAACCATATTCTGGATTAATCATCGTTTTATATATTTCGTGACTTGGATGACTTTCTAAACCGGGATATACTGTTTTTAGACCGTCTTTTTCGAAGCGTTGCGCCAGATACATCGCATTATGACTGTGCTGTTTCATTCGGATATGCAAAGTGCGCAAGTTTTTCATCACACTCGCTGAACGTAAACTATCCATTGTAGGTCCCAGTAACATGCTGGCTCCGCTATTGACGTTTTTTAAACTATCAATAAATTCTCTCGAGGCACACGTTACTCCGCCCACAGTATCACTGCTTCCGTTGATATATTTAGTCAAACTGTGAATCACAATATCAGCACCCAATCGTGCAGGAGAAACGGACAATGGTGAAAATGTATTATCAACCACAAGCGTTAAATTATGGCGTTTTGCAATTTTAGATAAACCTTCAATATCAGCTACTTCCAGCAATGGATTACTAACTGTTTCACAGTATAAAACTTTGGTTTCAGCCGTTATTGCAGCTTCTACAACAGCAAGTTTTGTAATATCTACAAAGGTAGTTTTGATGCCTAATCGCGGGGTAAAATTCTTTAAGAAAGCATACGTTCCTCCATAAATTGTTCTGCTCGAAACAATGTGATCGCCCGTGCCGCACAACTGCAAAAGAGTAGGGGTAATCGCGCCCATTCCGGAGGCCGAAACATTAGCGGTTTCTGTTCCTTCCATCGCTGCCAAAGCTTTGTCTAAATACAAATTACTTGGAGAAGAATGGCGAGAATACAAATAACAGCCTTCCATATTTCCTTCAAAAGTATCGAACATGGTTTTTGCCGATAAAAACGTATACGTGGAAGAATCAGAAATGGATGGATTTACACCACCAAATTCGCCAAAGCACTGTAAATCCTGAATGTTGTCTGCGGGATTGAAATTTTTCATAGTTGTATCTATTATTATTTGAAGCTAATCCTGCTATTCGTTTCAATCTTTTCTTTTAAAAAAAAGAAAAGGATTTACACTGCTATCAGGGCTAGGGTATTTCGTTAGTAACAAAATCTATTCAAAATAACGTAGTTCTAGATTAATAATCAATCATGTTGTTTAATATTAGATTTTAAAACTATAAAATAAAAATAATGTAATTTAATTTTCTAAATTAGCTCCTTAAACAAGATTTATATAGATTTTATTTCAATTTAAATTTCAATAAAAATGACATTAGACGCCATCGATAAAAAATTACTTTTCTTATTGCAATCCGACAGTAAAAAAACAACGAAAGAACTTTCCTTAAAACTTAATCTCTCCGTTACTGCGGTATATGAGCGCATTAAAAAGCTCGAAAGAGAAGGAATCATCGATAAATACGTAGTGCTAGTCAATCGTTCTAAAGTCGAAAAGGGATTTGTCGTTTTTTGTCACCTTAAATTGATACAGCATACCAAAGAGTTTCTTACCAAATTTGAAAGTGAAGTCGTGAAGCTAAAAGAGGTTTTAGAATGCCATCACGTGAGTGGCGAATACGATTATATTCTGAAAATAGTGGTAAAAGATATGGAAGCGTATCGGGAGTTTTTGGTTACAAAGCTGACTACTTTGCAACATATTGGAAGCACACACAGCACTTTTATGATTAGTGAAGTAAAAAATACTACAGTGGTCGACGTTTGATAATTATAAAAGGTAGTTTTTTGTGACTCCTCCTTCCTACCATTGACAAAGCGCATCCAAAATACTTAATTTATATGTAGATTCTTTTTGTTTTTTATTGGAATATGGAATTCGCATACCTTCATTTGTGTTTGCATAGCATTCACTCGATGTTCATTTCTTAATGAAAGCCCATTTTCATAACAAAAAACCTTCTGAATTAAACTTTAAACAAAACTTAATTCCTTAATTTTGTACAACATTTTATAAAAACACAATAAAAAAAATATACTATGAGTTCATTTGACGTAGTCATTATAGGTTCTGGCCCTGGAGGATATGTTGCAGCAATTCGCTGTGCGCAATTAGGTTTTAAAACAGCAATTATAGAAAAATATGCCGCTCTTGGCGGAACTTGCCTAAATGTAGGTTGTATTCCTTCTAAAGCATTACTTGCTTCTTCGCATCATTACAGTGACGTAGCGCATTTTGCTGAGCACGGAATTGAAGTTTCTGGAGAAATAAAAGTGAATCTAGAAAAAATGATTGCACGAAAACAAGCTGTAGTTGACCAAACTGTAGGTGGGGTGAAATTTTTGATGGATAAAAATAAAATTACTGTTTTTGAAGGTTTAGGTTCATTTGTTGATGCCACACACGTCGCGATTGCAAAAGCAGATGGAACTTCGGAAACTGTGGAAGCAAAAAACATAATTATCGCTACAGGATCTAAACCATCGAACTTACCTTTTATTAAATTAGATAAAGAAAGAATAATCACTTCTACTGAAGCGTTGAAACTTCCCGAAGTTCCTAAACATTTGGTGATTATTGGTGGTGGAGTTATAGGAATTGAACTTGGACAAGTGTATTTGCGTTTAGGAGCGCAAGTATCTGTAGTGGAATATTTAGACAGAATCATTCCTGGAATGGATGCCTCTTTATCTAAAGAATTGACTAAAGTATTTAAAAAACAAGGCATGAAATTTTACGTTTCACACAAAGTGAAATCAGTAGAAAGAAATGGAGAAGGAGTTGTAGTGCAAGCCGAAAATAGTAAGGGAGAAACCATAACGCTGGAAGGCGATTATGCATTAGTTTCTGTTGGTCGCCGTCCTTATACTGATGGATTAAATGCTGACAAAGCAGGCGTGAAAATTTCAGATCGAGGAATGGTTGAGGTAAACGATCATTTGCAAACGAATGTTCCAAATATTTATGCAATTGGTGATGTCGTTCGTGGAGCGATGCTTGCTCACAAAGCAGAAGAGGAGGGAACCATGGTTGCGGAACTTTTAGCAGGTCAAAAACCACATATAAATTATAATTTAATTCCAGGAGTGGTGTACACTTGGCCAGAAGTAGCTGCTGTAGGACAAACAGAAGAGCAATTAAAAGCGTCTGGAATTGAATACAAAGCAGGAAGTTTTCCATTTAAAGCATTAGGTCGTGCGAGAGCAGGAGGAGATTTAGACGGATTTGTAAAAATTCTTGCTGATGCAAAAACGGATGAAGTTTTAGGTGTTCACATGATTGGAGCGCGTTGTGCTGATTTAATTGCCGAAGCAGTAACTGCAATGGAATTTAAAGCATCCGCCGAAGATATTTCTAGAATCTCTCATGCGCATCCTACTTTTGCGGAAGCGATTAAAGAAGCTGCACTTGCAGCTACAGATAATAGAGCCTTGCACGTATAGAAAATACAGTTCTAAAATAGAAAATCCCAAATTCCTTAAAATAATTGGAATTTGGGATTTTTTTTTTTTGGTATTTAGAAGGTTTTATTTCAAACTTCCCACCATATCTTCAGGTTTAACCCAAGCATCAAAATCTTCTGGTGTTACATAACCCAAACGCACCGCTTCTTCTTTTAATGTTGTTCCGTTTTTATGTGCCGTCTGAGCAATTTCAGCCGATTTGTAATATCCGATTTTAGTGTTCAAAGCAGTAACCAACATCAACGAGTTATCGACTAATTCTTTGATTCGTTTGTAGTTTGGTTCAATACCTTGAGCGCAATGTTCGTCAAAAGAAAGACACGCATCACCTAATAAACGAGCAGATTGTAAAAAGTTTGCTGCCATCAGAGGTTTAAAAACATTCAATTCATAATGACCTTGCATTCCTCCCACAGAAATAGCGACATCATTCCCCATAACTTGTGCGCAAACCATTGTCAAAGCTTCGCACTGCGTTGGATTTACTTTTCCTGGCATGATAGAAGAACCTGGTTCGTTTTCTGGAATAAGGATTTCTCCAATTCCGGAGCGTGGTCCTGAAGCTAACATACGTACATCATTAGCAATTTTATTCAATGAAACGGCTAATTGTTTTAAAGCACCGTGTGTTTCTACAATTGCATCATGTGCAGCCAAAGCTTCAAACTTATTTTCGGCTGTTACAAAGGGATGTCCTGTAAACTCCGCTATGTATTCCGCTACTTTTACGTCATATCCTTCTGGAGTATTCAATCCAGTTCCTACTGCTGTACCTCCTAAAGCTACTTCTGATAAGTGAGCTAACGTATTTTTAACTGCTTTTAAACCATAGTTTAATTGTGCTACATATCCTGAAATTTCTTGCCCCAATGTAAGCGGAGTAGCATCCATTAAATGCGTACGGCCAATTTTTACCACTGTTTTAAAATCAGTAGCCTTGGCGTGCAAAGTGTCTCTTAATTTTTCAACAGCAGGAATTGTAATCTCCACCACTGCTTTGTATGCGGCAATATGCATTCCAGTTGGGAACGTATCATTTGAAGATTGTGATTTGTTCACATCATCGTTTGCTTTAATGAATTGTTCGCCTTCGCCAATGTTCAATCCTTTTAATACCTGAGCGCGATTTGCAACTACTTCATTTACGTTCATGTTACTTTGCGTTCCTGAACCGGTTTGCCAGATAACCAATGGAAATTCATTGTCAAGTTTACCGGCTAGGATTTCATCACAAACGGCCGCAATAGCATCTCGTTTTTCGATTGGTAAAACTCCTAAATCACAATTAGCGTAAGCAGCTGCTTTTTTTAGATAAGCGAAACCTTCTATAATTTCTTTCGGCATCGAAGCAGATGGGCCAATCTTAAAATTGTTACGAGAACGTTCTGTTTGTGCGCCCCAATACTTGTCAGCGGGAACCTGCACTTCACCCATGGTGTCTTTTTCTATTCTGAATTTCATGTTGATGTTATTTATAAATATGTAGTTTATTCGATTTTTAGCCGCGATGGAAATGGAAATCCTTTTCTTTTTTTCTTTAAAAAAGAAAAGATTGGAGTGTACAGCGGGAACAGCTCCAAATTCTGAGTTCAAAAATACGGAAAATTCCTTTTTTATAAAAATTCATGGGTAGTTTTTATCCTTTTTTATTGGTATGAAAAGGAATTAAACTTACATTTGTGGCTACATTCAAAAATTCCGGAAAACATGTTTGAATTTTCACAGTATTTAGGCTTTTTACTTTTCTTAACCATTCTTACTATAGGATTTTGGTTGATGTTCTTTTTAGTTGGTTTCGTATCCTATTGGGTAGGTGGAGCAACTTGGGAAGCATACAAAGAGAAAAGAGATAAAAAGAAGCAAGAGCAACAAGCAGTATAATCTGTTTTGTTAAATGAAAAGGACCCGTTTTTACGAGTCCTTTTTTTATGCTTCTTAGTTTTTGAAATTGCTTTTTTAATGGATACAAAAAAACAAGGACTCCTTTTCGGGAGTCCTTATTTTTTTATCCTTGATAGTCACCTTCACCTTCATTTTGATTTTGTCTAGGTCGTTCTCTTTCGTTTTTTGGTTTGTTAAAACGATACGTAAACGATAAACTAAACTGTCTTTCTCTCCATTGCATTTCACTATATGAATTTACGATACCTGGAAGATTGTTTTCCATGATTCTTTTTCTCGAATTGAATACATCACTAATATTGAATGCAAGTGTTCCTTTTTCCTTCATGACATCTTTACTAAAAGCCAAGTTTGCTGCAAAAATGCCTAAACTTCTTCCTTGAGCATTATTTTGTGGACCGTTATAACTAGCATTTGTTTGCCAATCGATTTTGTATGGCAACGTGATTTTAGAGGTTAGTCTAGTAGACCACGATGTAGCTGTATTGTCAAAATTTTGTGAGATTTCGTTATTGTTAAAGTCGGTATACGTGAAATCACCTTTTGTTTCGTTTCTAAAGAAATTGAAATTTCCATTTAATTTCCACCATTTGTAAGGAGAATAGTTCAAAGTAAACTCAAATCCTGTTCTGAATTCAGTAGCTAAATTGATAGGCGAGCTAATAAGTATAGGCGTGCCATTGACAAAGTCACCCGATTCTCTTCTAGCAAATTGAAACGAATCATTTGTTTTGTTTAAATATAAGGAAGTGTTGAATGTTAATTTATCCCATCTTTTGATATAACCAAAATCAATAGCATCAGTAAATGCTGGATCTAAATCAGGATTTCCAACAAAAATATTGATATTACTGGATAAGTTACTGAATGGATTTAAGAATCGGCCTCTAGGTCTTTGAATTCTGCGACTGTAACTTACTGAAGTGCTACTTTTATCTGAAATTTCATAAGTGAAGAAAGCGCTAGGGAAGAAATTATTGTATTTTTTAGTATTGAAATCATTCGTAGCTAATTGGTTAATTTCAATATTTGAATCTTCAAAACGCAAGCCAAAAAGGGCTGAGAATTTATTGATTTTCACACCATATTGAGTATAAAGAGCATTTACTTTTTCTTTATATTCTAATGTGTTCGTAAAGTTGTTGTTAATTACTCCGTCATTATCCACTTGATAATCCGTTAGTAATTTTGAAAAATCACCGCGATATCCTGCTTCAAACTGGCTTCCTTTTCCAAAAGGTAAAACATAATCCATTTGAAGTAAATTTCTACTCTGAGTTTGATCATTTCGAGTATTATCAAATGTAAATAAATTTGTTCTAGAGTCTTTATCTGTAATTATAGCATTATTGATATCATCATTAGTAGAAAAGGATCCGTCAATTGACAATTTGTGTCCGTCTTTTTTGAATTTTTTTATGAAGTTGGTAGCAAATTCTACATTTTCACTGTCGCTATTTTCATCATTTACTCGATTGCGAGTGTAATCAAAATTAAAACCTGAATCATAATAATCTTGAAAAACGTCATCTCTATTCTTTCCATTACTTTTACGGTAATTAATAGAGTTTGTCCATGATGTTGATTTGTTCAAATACCATTCTACACCAAAATTCCCATTGTAGCCTTTATTGTTTCTTTCGTTTTCTCTGGTTTCGTAGATGTAATCTCGAGTTGTATTGTCAGCATTTAAATATCTAGAGTTGGTAAAAGCATTTCCAGGATTATTACGATCATTGTAAGCTTGAGTGGTAAAAATATTAAAATTGTCTGATTTATAATTTAAAGTACCGCTTAAACCGTAATTTTCAGGATACCCCGTTGAGGCAATAAAGGTTCCATTTAAACCTAAATTTCTACCTTTTTTTAAGATAATATTTAAAAGACCCCCACCACCTTCAGCATCATATCGAGCGGATGGGTTGGTAATTACTTCTACTTTTTCAATGGCATCAGCCGGTATTAAACGTAATGCTTCAGCTATGTTTATCGCATTTGATGGTTTTCCATCTATCAATACTCTAACATTTTCATTTCCACGCAGGCTTATGTTCCCCTCAACATCAACTGCAACCGAAGGAATATTATCCAAAACATCACTTACCGTTCCGCCTTTTACCATAAGGTCACTACCTACATTATATACTTTTTTATCTAATTTGATTTCAACGGTAGTTTTTTCAGAACGAATAATAACCTCGTTCAATTGATTTACATCTTCCTCTAAACTAATTAAGCCTAAACTTGTATTGGATTTTAGGTTTTTTTGTTTGATTTCTTTTACCTTGAAAGAGATGAACTCAATTTTTATGTCATAAACACCTGGTGTAACCTCGATATCAAATTCTCCTTTTGGATTTGTGATACCTCCTGCAACTGGTTTGGGATTGTTAGGAACCAAAAATGTAATGGTTGCATATTCTAGAGGTTGCTTGCTGATTTTTTCTACCACTCTTCCTGTAATTTTAATTTTTGGAACTGCGGGTGCTTGTTGGGCAAAACTAAAAAGGGTGTTAAATGAGAGAACAAGAATTAAAATGGATTTTATTTTTTTCATTACTATAAACATTGGTTAAACAACGTTAGACGTTAAAAGTTGGTTTTTGTTTAATGCCTACTGTCATAAAAAAATGTTAAATTTAAATAATTGAAATGTTATGAGATGAACGTACTAACTTTTACTAAATCTCGTCCTATAATTGCCTTACTTCCCTTGACTACAATAGGTCTTTCAATTAGAATCGGATTCGATATCATAGCTAGAATAATTTGTTTGTCATCTAATTTTTGATCTTTATAATTTTCGATCCAAATTTTTTCTTTTTGCCTTACTAACGCAATTGGTTTTATATTTAGTTTTTCAATAATAGTAGCCAGCTCATCAAATGAAGGTGGATGGGTCAGATAGTGGATGACTTCAAACTCTAGGTTCGAATTTTGCATAAGTGCTAAACATTGTCTGGATTTTCCGCAGCGGGAATTATGGTATATTTGTAGCATGTAAACTTATATTTTGTTTGTTACGGTTTTTAAAACAAGGAACTTTATCCTGTAACAAAAATAAGGTTTGTTAAACTAATCAGGTATGTAATTAAAGTAAAATTCATGTTTATAGAACAAGGTGTAAAGTCAGAAAATAGATTTTGGAAGTATATTTGGGGTTCGGTATTACTCGTTTTAGCTTCACTAATAGGTCAGATGCTATTTGTTGCGGCTTTGTTTTATGAAACATTCACCAATGGCACATCATACCCAACAAATAATGAGGCATTAATGAGGTTTTTTGAGCCTAATGTAACCTTATTTTTAATATTGATTTCATTTGTTTTTATTATGCTTGGTGTTGTTTTAGTAGTACGCTATTTACACAATCAAACCCTACTATCTGTAACTACTGCTAGAAGTAAAGTGGACTGGAATCGAATCTTTTTTTCTTTTTCACTTTGGTCCGCAATTACAATAGTCTCTACGTTGTCTTTTTATTTTTATGAACCCAACGACTTTGTAATCAATTTTAAACCAATTCCTTTTGTAATTCTTGTTATTATTGGAACGCTACTTATTCCAGTACAAACCAGTTCTGAAGAATATATTTTTAGAGGATATTTGATGCAGGGTTTTGCTAATTTGTCTAAAAACAAATGGTTTCCTCTTCTAATGACCTCCCTTATTTTTGGTGGGATGCATATCTTTAATCCTGAAGTGGATAAAATTGGCTACATTATTTTGGTTTATTATATCGGAACAGGCTTGTTTCTAGGGATTATTACGCTTATGGATGAGGGATTGGAGCTCGCCTTAGGGTTTCACGCTGCTAATAATTTGGTTGGCGCTTTACTCGTCACTTCGGATTGGTCTGCCTTCCAGACACATTCTATTTTCAAAGATGTTTCAGACCCTTCAGCAGGTTTTGATGTTATTCTTCCGGTAATTATTATTTACCCGATACTTTTATTTATCTTTAGTAAAAAATACAACTGGACCAACTGGAAAGAAAAATTAACAGGAAAAATTTAATATGTTTATTTTTTCAATATCTTAATAAATCACATAACCATGATCAATACTATAACCTATAATAATGTCCATAATTTATTTAAATTGAATGGATTTCATTTGAACCGCAATGATTTGTGCAGAGTAGCTTATAGCTTTATCAAAGAAGGGGAGGAGTTCGAAAAAGCAGTTGGTGATTTTATTCTTGATTGGTTTGATGCTAAGTCCTATCTGGAAATGAATACCTCTGGAACTACAGGAACTCCTAAACTAATCCGAATTGAAAAGCAGGCAATGGTCAATTCAGCGATAGCAACAGGAGATTTTTTCGGTTTAAAACCAGGAGATAAAGCATTGCACTGTTTACCTACTAAATACATCGCTGGAAAAATGATGTTTGTAAGAAGCTTTATTTTAGGTCTCGATATTGATTTTGTAGCACCAAGTGCACATCCTTTGCTAGATAATAATTGTAAATATGATTTTGTTGCTATGGTGCCTTTGCAAGCTCAAAATTCTTTATCGGAATTAGAAAACGTAAAAAAAGTAATCATTGGTGGTGCAAAAGTGAATAATGTACTTGAAAAAGCACTAGCAAAACTGAAAACAAAAGTGTATGAAACCTATGGTATGACTGAAACAATCACTCATATCGCTGCAAAGCAAATAGGAGCCGAAGCTTTTTCAGTTTTACCAAATGTAAAAATTGCCAAGGATGAGCGAAATTGTCTCGTAATTGATGCTCCTGAAATTTCAAAAGGGTCAATTGTAACCAATGATCTTGTGGCATTAGTTGGCGAGAACCAATTTATGTTTTTGGGAAGAATGGATAATATAATCAACAGCGGCGGAATCAAATTGATACCAGAGAAAATTGAAGCAAAATTATCTCATAAGATTCATGCTAGATTTTTTGTCACGGGAATTCAAGATACTGATTTAGGCGAGAAATTAGCTTTAATAATAGAGGGTGAAGAGCAAGTTCTAGAAGATACTATTTTTGAAGGCTTAGATAAATATGAAAAGCCGAAAGAAATTTTTTATGTGGCAAAATTTAAAGAGACTGAAAACGGAAAAATTAAACGTAAAGAAATTGTAGAAGGTATTTAAAGAAACTGCATATTTCATTATCCGTATTAAAAAAGCATCTTTTTCACACAAAATGCTTTTTTTATTAGGACCGTTATTAGCTTTAGAAGACTAGTTTAAAAAGCGGTAATTTAGTTTGAATCCAAGACTATTTTCAGCATGGCCTTGAGCTAAGAATTGCGTTAAATTCATGGATATACCTATTTTATTTATTTTAGGATTGACAACAAAATACCTTCCTACATACAAACCGGAACACAGCCCGAATTGCTGATCACTAGCATATTCTGACACAAAACCTAGTCCAATCTTTGGGTCTTCATCTGAAAGTGCATAACCAATACCCGTTTCTATACCCCAAAACCAATGCGAATTCATATTAAATTGAATGTTGGGTTTAAGGCAAAACAGACTGAAATTATTGTGACTGGCTCTTTCTGCGAGCGTACTTTCGGCGGTTAGTATTCGCGTGTTTTTTTTAATGAATCGATAATCATAGTCAAAACGAATGCCTAGTTCTACTTTTCGGGAAACTATTTTTCCAACTCTAGCGTTTATGCCAATTCCCAACCTGTGGGTTCTATACATTTCTATATGTACTGGTAAGGAAGCGTTGATTCCAGATTCAAAATAAACGGATTTCCTTTCATTTGTGGCATTAGATGGCTCTCCACTAGTTTGGGCAATGATAGACTGACCAAGGAGTAGTGCAGTAGCAAGTAGTAAAACCGAAATCTTTTTCATTTGTCTCTAATTTTAAATTATTAAAATGAATTAGGTTAAGATTTTTTGGGCTTAATATAATAAGAAAAGCTGTTCTGCAAGTACTATAGGTAAATTGCAGAACAGCCATAAATGTACAAAATAATCACATAAGTACTTGAAAATCAGTGTTAAACTTGAATAACGCCCAAATTAAATTTCTTTTCGATAGGAGCGTGGTTTGCCGCTTCAATACCCATTGAAATCCATGTGCGAGTATCTATAGGATCGATTATGGCGTCCGTCCACAATCTGGAAGCGGCATAATAAGGGGAAACTTGTTCGTCATATCTGGCCTTGATTTTGTCAAAAAGTGCTTTTTCTTTGGCTTCATCTACTAATTCTCCTTTTGCTTTAAGTGAAGAAGCTTCAATTTGTGCCAATACTTTTGCCGCTTGAGTTCCACCCATAACCGCAAGTTCTGCACTTGGCCAAGCAAAAATTAATCTTGGGTCATACGCTTTGCCGCACATGGCATAATTTCCAGCACCATAAGAATTTCCAACAATCACAGTAAATTTTGGAACAACTGAATTACTAACGGCGTTGACCATCTTTGCGCCATCTTTGATAATTCCGCCATGTTCGGATTTAGATCCTACCATGAAACCGGTAACATCTTGAACAAAGACCAAAGGAATTTTCTTTTGGTTGCAATTGGCAATAAAACGTGTGGCTTTATCCGCTGAATCGGAATAAATTACACCACCAAACTGCATTTCTCCATTTTTGGTTTTTACCACTTTTCGTTGATTAGCCACAATTCCTACTGCCCAACCATCAATCCTGGCATAACCAGTGATGATTGTTTGTCCGTAGCCGTCTTTATAAGCTTCAAATTCAGAATTATCAACCAGACGATTGATTATTTCCATCATATCGTACTGTTCATTTCTGGCTTTTGGCAATACGCCGTAGATTTCTTTTTCGTCTAATGCGGGCTTTTCTGCTTTGATTCGGCTGTAACCAGCTTTGTCAAAATCGCCTATTTTGTCTACAATATTCTTTATTTTATCTAAGGCATCTTTATCATCTTTGGCTTTATAGTCCGTCACGCCCGAAATTTCACAGTGTGTAGTTGCGCCTCCTAATGTTTCATTGTCGATGCTTTCACCAATGGCAGCTTTCACTAAATAGCTTCCTGCTAGAAAAATACTTCCTGTTTTTTCAACAATCAAAGCTTCGTCACTCATGATGGGTAAATAGGCACCACCGGCAACGCAGCTTCCCATCACGGCAGCAATTTGGGTGATTCCCATGCTACTCATTTGAGCATTGTTTCTGAAGATGCGACCAAAATGTTCTTTATCTGGAAAAATTTCATCTTGCAAAGGCAAATAAACGCCTGCACTATCTACTAGATAGATAATTGGTAAACGATTTTCCATTGCAATTTCTTGCGCACGTAGATTTTTTTTGGCGGTGATTGGAAACCATGCACCTGCTTTTACAGTAGCATCATTGGCCACCACAATACATTGTTTTCCTCTAATGTATCCTATTTTGACTACAACTCCGCCTGAAGGACATCCTCCGTGTTCAGCATACATTCCTTCTCCAACAAAGGCTCCGATTTCAATACATTTTGCTTTGGGATCTAATAAGTAATCGATGCGTTCTCGTGCGGTCATCTTGCCTTCGCTATGTAATTTTTGAATGCGTTTTTCACCTCCACCCAATTTCACCACACTTAGTTTTTGTCGCAAGGCCGAAAGTAAAAGTTTATTGTGGTCTTCGTTTTTGTTGAAGTTCAAATCCATGATGCAATAATGTTAAAATAGTTTGGGCTAAAATACAAAATCCAATGAAATAAATTTTACTATTTTGCGGTTTTAGAAATGAAATCGATTATTTATGTACTATTAAAACAAAAAAACAGAAGTTACCTCCTGTTTTTTTATGAATTTAATAAAAACCAAACTATTTGCCCTTGGATTCATTTACAAGTCTTTTGAGAATCGCCCATTGTTTTAATGCATCACGAGCCTCTACCGCTGGATAACCTAACATTGTTTTTCCAGCAGGAATATCTCCTGTAACGCCAGAACCAGCACCTACAATGGCTCCATCGCCAATAGTAGTGTGGTCTTTTATGGAAGCGCTTCCACCTATAATTACACCGTTTCCTAGTGTTACTGAACCAGCAAGTCCGCTATTTCCAGCCATAATACAAAATTTACCTAATTTACTGTTATGGCCTATTTGGACTAAATTATCAATTTTGCAACCATCTCCTAAAATGGTAGAACTAAATTTCCCTCTATCAACGCAAGTATTGGCTCCAATTTCTACATTGTTGCCAATAATAACATTACCAATTTGTGGAATTTTTACCAAGCCTCGTTGCGGATCCGGTCGAAATCCAAAACCATCGGCACCGATAGTAGCATTAGGATGTATGATACAATCATTCCCAATATGACATCGTTCCCGAATGACAGTTCCGGACCAAATTACAGTGTTTTTTCCCACTGTAGAATCATCAAGAATGGTCACATTGGGATAAATCGTTGTATTATCGCCCAAAACCACATTAGGTCCTATATAACAGCCCGCTCCAATTCTTGCTCCATTGCAAATAGTTGCAGTGAGATCTATCACTGCGGTTGGATGGATGTCAACAGTAAATAAAGGTGCCGGAGGTGCAAAAAGCGCTAAGACTTGCGACATTGCTAAATCAGCATTTTTAACTTTTATAAAAGCCCTATTTTCTCCTGGTTCGATTGCAATATCCTCATTGACAACTGCAACACAAGCTTTAGAAGTTGCCCAAAATTTTTCGTATTTTTTATTTCCTATAAATGAAATTTCAGTTGCGCTGGCCATTTCTAATTGTTCTGGAGCAGTAATATTTTCAGAGGTATTCCCGACAATAATTCCCTGTAGAATCTCATTTATTTCTTGTACTGTGAAGGATTTCATTAGATGTAAATTTGGTTTTGGTATTTAATAATTTTCAAATAAAAGAATTTAGGGTTAATATTCCTAATTCTAACCTTTTCTTTAAGAAAAGACACCGTTTTAGCAGAAGCAATTATCAACGCAATTCTCTGATGAAAATTAAAAATCAAAGAGTATATTTGCAAATTATAAATTCTGTCATCCTTATGAAATTCTTTCAATTTAAAATAGCATTGTTTTTGGTGTTATGTTTTTCCACTAGTGCAAATGCACAAATTCAAGCGCTTTTCAATAGTAAGACACAATTGAGGGACTTGACGGAACGTTGGGAATTGGATACTACTTCAACGAGAGGAACTTTTTTAGTTACTCCTTATAAACCAATGTATGTACTTCCCGTTCGATGGACAAGTAATCCTAACGAAAAACCAATTTCTGGGAACTTAGATCCAGATTATGTAGCTCCTCCAGGCGTTAATTATAATAATATTGAATCTAAATTTCAATTGAGTTTTAAGACTAAAGTAATGCAGGGTATCTTTTGGGGACATGGTGACTTATGGGTTGCTTACACGCAAATATCGCACTGGCAAATTTACAATAATGCGCTTTCTAGACCCTTTAGAGAAGTTAATTATGAGCCAGAACTAATTTTAAATGTGCCTGTTAAATTTAATTTCTTGGGTTTTAAAACCCGAATGGTAGGAGTCGCATTCAATCACCAGTCAAATGGGAAAAGCGAGCCCTTTTCAAGAAGTTGGAATAGAGTGATTTTTCATGCTGGACTAGAACTTAGGAACTGGACGATCTATATACGACCATGGCTGCGAGTGCCAGGAGGGAAAGATGATAATCCAGATATTGCCGAGTTTGTAGGACGAGGTGATGTGAATGTAATGTATACTAAAAACGGAAATATACTTTCTTTCGTTGGTAGTCACAATCTTAATTTTAATTCCAAAGCTAGGGGTAATTCGACATTTTCTTGGTCTTATCCTATTAAAAATAATTTAAAAGGGTATTTATTAATCTCTCACGGATACGGGGAAACATTGATTGATTATAATCATTTGCAAACTACCGTCGGTCTTGGTGTTTCATTAATTGAATGGCTTTAGATCTTTAACTGCAGCTACAATTTATGTATAGATTATCCTATAATTAAAAAAGGCTTCACTATTTTGATAAAAGATAGTGGAGCCTTTTTAAATAATTTAGGTCTTATTAAAGCGTAATGATTGTATTTTGAGCTATTCCAGCTGATTACTCTTCTTTTTGTCCCATCATCATTAGATAGGCTTTCAAGAATTCATCAATTTCACCATTCATGACACCATCAACATTACTGGTTTCATGACCAGTTCTAACGTCTTTGACTAATTTGTAAGGTTGCATCACATAATTTCTGATTTGTGATCCCCATTCTATTTTCATTTTTCCCGCTTCGATATCCGCTCGTTGAGCCTGTTTCTTTTTTAGCTCAATTTCGTATAATTGCGACCGTAACATTTGCATAGCACGCTGTCTGTTATCTTGTTGCGAGCGCGTTTCGGAACATTGTATTTGGATTCCAGTTGGTTTATGAAACAATTGTACTTTGGTTTCCACCTTATTTACATTTTGTCCTCCTGCGCCACTAGATCGCGAAGTTGTAATTTCAATGTCGGCAGGATTTATATCAATTTCGATGCTGTCATCCACAAGCGGATACACGTAAACAGAAGCAAACGATGTATGACGCTTGGCATTACTGTCAAAAGGGGAGATTCGAACTAACCGATGCACTCCGTTTTCTCCTTTTAAATAGCCAAAAGAATAATCGCCTTCAAATTCGAGTGTTACGGTTTTTATTCCCGCAGCTTCTCCTTTCTGGAAATTCAGTTCTTTTATTTTATAACCGTACTTTTCGCCCCACATCATGTACATGCGCATGAGCATTTCGGCCCAATCACAACTTTCAGTTCCACCGGCACCTGCGGTTATTTGAACCACTGCACTCAAAGTATCACCTTCGTCAGAAAGCATGTTCTTGAATTCGATGGCTTCAATATGCGCCTGTGTAGCGCTGTAATGTTCGTCTAATTCCTCACTTGTAAGTTCTCCTTCTTTGTAAAAATCATAGGCGAGTTGCAATTCGTCCGTCATTTCGATGGCTTTATTGTAATCTTCAATCCACTTTTTTTTATTTCGAAGATTCTTTACAATGATTTCGGCATCTTTTGCGTTATTCCAAAAGTCGGGTGCAAAAGTCTTCTCTTCTTCGTTTGAAATTTCTATTAATTTGGCATCAACGTCAAAGATACCTCCTCAACGCACCAAGGCGCTCTACAATACCTTTAATCTGTTCGGTAGTTGTCATAAAATTGTATTAATTTAATAGGTCTATTTTCAATATTCATCAAAAATCCCTTTGTGTACTACAATTAGTTTAGTTTTAACGGAACTAGTTGGAATTAACAAACGGTATTGTGTAAATTTGTGGCACAAAAATAGAAAAATTTTACGCAGGGACAAGTCGTGGCTTCTCCTTATCAAAAATAAAAAAATAATATGGAAATAAATTTAGTTAGCGATACAATTACAAAGCCTTCGCGCGAAATGCTGGTATACATGTTAAACGCTGTGGTAGGGGATGATGTTTACAAACAAGATCCCACCGTGATTGAACTTGAAGCCAAAGTTGCTGAAATGTTTGGTATGGAAGCAGGTCTTTTTTTTCCATCAGGAACGATGGCGAATCAAACGGCAATAAAATTGCACACACAGCCTGGAGAACAATTAATAGCGGATAAATATGCACATGTATACCATTATGAAGGCGGTGGTGCTTCTTTTAACAGCGGGGTTTCCTGTTGTTTATTGGATGGAAATCGCGGAATGATTACTGCGGAGCAAGTAGCAGGAGCGATTAATGATCCGGAATTTTACCACAGTCCATTAACGAGTTTGGTTTGCGTAGAAAATACCACTAATAAAGGTGGAGGTGCTTGTTATGAACTGGAAGATTTGCAAAAAATAAAGATGGTTTGTGATGCCAATAATTTGAAATTTCACATGGATGGTGCCCGAATTTGGAATGCTTTGGTTGCTAAAAATCAAGATCCGAAAGCGTTTGGAAAACTCTTTGATACCATTTCAGTTTGTTTGTCTAAGGGTTTGGGAGCTCCTATTGGCTCTGTGCTATTGGCTGATAAAGCTACGATTCATAGAGCTTTGCGAATTCGTAAAATATTAGGAGGCGGAATGCGTCAAGTAGGCTATTTGGCGGCAGCCGGAATTTATGCTTTGGATAATAATATAGAACGCCTTGCTGAAGATCACCGTAGAGCTAAAGAAATTGCCGAAGTATTAAAAAAGTTGAGTTGGGTAGCCTCTGTAGAACCGGTTGAAACTAATATTTTGATTTTTTCACTGGTTCCAAATTGTATCGAGAAGAACTTAATCGAATTGTTGAAACAAAAAAATATTTTAATCAGTTCAATGGGCCACGGAAAACTGCGAATTGTCACACATCTAGATTACAAAGAAGTAATGCACACGTATGTATTAGAAACGTTGCAAAAGTTAGTGTAATTCTTTTTGGGGAATTTGTTTAACGTTTAAGGTTTAAAGTTTTTATCACGATCAAAAAACGTTAAACCTTAAACGTTAAACTTTTTTATTTAAACAAATCTTCCATTCCAGGAATCATTGGCATATCCATTTTAGTAACGGCATCCAGTTCACTTTGATTCACATTTGTCGCTTTTTCAATCGCTTTATTCAATACTAAAATCAAATAATCTTCCAGTTGATCTTTGTCTTCTAACAAAGTGTCGTCAATGGTAATTGATTTGATAGTTCTGTTAGCTGTCAACGTAACTTTTAATAAACTATCGGTACTTTGCTCGTCAATTAGAACAGTATCTAAACGTTTTTTTGTGTCTTCTATCTTTTGTTGGGTCTCTTTAAGTTTGCCCATCATTCCCATTAAATCCATGTTTTAATTTTTTTAAATTAATTTGATTTACAAAATTACTATATTGCATAGTCATAATCAATAAAATATTCATGAAAAATAAACTCATCCTCAGTTGTCTTTGTGTTATTTTTGCAGCATCAAATACTAAAATTAAAGCACAAAAAATGTCAAAAAGCAATACAACTCCAATAGCTAAAATAATTCCCAAAACATTAGAAAAACATGGTGAAAAAAGGCTAGATAATTACTTTTGGTTAAACGATAGAGAGGACCCGGAAGTCATTGATTATTTGAATCAAGAGAACACGTATTATGACGCCATGACTTCGGATACTAAAGGTTTTCAGAAAGAATTATACGAAGAAATGAAATCGCGAATTAAGGAAGACGATCAATCGGTTCCTTATTTGTACAATGGGTATTATTACATCACGCGTTTTGAAACAGGAAAAGGCTATCCTATTTATTCGCGAAAAAAAGCGAGTCTTTCTGCTGCAGAGGAAATTTTGTTCAATTGCAATGAGCTGGCTGAAGGGCATTCGTATTTTCAATTGGGAGGTTTAAGCATAAGTCCAGATAATAAATTTGTAAGTTTTGGCACGGACATAATGGGAAGACGGATCTATACTATACAAATAAAAAATCTCGAAACAGGTGAACTACTTACTGAAAAGATTGAAAATGCTACCGGAAGTTCTGTATGGGCCAATGACAATAAAACTATTTTTTACACTAGGCAAGACGAAGTTACCTTGCGATCTGATAAAGTTTTCAAACATAAATTAGCTACAGATGCTGCCGATGATGTATTGGTTTTTAATGAAAAAGACGATACGTTCAACGTTTCCGTTGGGAAAGAAAAATCAAAAAAATACATTGTAATTGCATCAGGAAGCACCTTAACGACGGAGTATAGAACATTAAATTCAGATATGCCAGATGGAGAGTTTAAAGTTTTTCAGCCTAGAGTACGTGGATTAGAATATAGTATATCTCATTTTGGAGATTCTTTTTACATCATTACAAATAAGGACAAAGCGACTAATTTTAAGTTGATGAAAACTCCTGAAAATGCTACTGCAAAAGAAAATTGGAAAGACGTTATCTCACATCGTAAAGATGTTTTACTAGAAGATATTGAAATTTTTAGAAATTATTTGGTGGTTGAAGAACGTTCTAATGGCTTGAATCACATTCGCATCATGCCTTGGAACGGAGAAGGGGAGTACTACTTGCCTTTTGGCAGCGAAACGTACAGCGCAAATACTACAACTAACGTAGATTTTGACACTGATATTTTGCGTTACAGTTATCAATCTTTGGCAACGCCATCGTCGGTTATTGATTTTAATATGAAAACTAAGGAGAAAGAAATCAAGAAAGAACAACAGGTTCTTGGCGGTACATTTGATAAAAATAATTACGTAGAAGAACGGGTTTGGGTTACTGCAACGGATGGAACCAAAGTGCCAATTTCAATGGTTTACCACAAAGGATTAAAAAAAGACGGCAATAATCCAACATTACTCTATGGTTATGGCTCGTATGGTGTGACTATGGATGCTTACTTTTCATCTACAAGATTGTCCATATTAGACCGCGGTTTTGTATTTGCAATAGCGCACATACGTGGTGGCGAGGATTTAGGAAGAGAGTGGTATGAGGACGGCAAATTATTGAAAAAGAAAAATACATTTACTGATTTTATCGACTGTTCTAAGTTTTTAATCAAGGAGAAATATACTTCACCTAAACACTTATATGCCGAAGGCGGTTCAGCTGGAGGTTTATTGATGGGAGCAGTAGTGAATATGGCGCCTGAATTATACAATGGAGTAATTGCTCAAGTTCCTTTTGTAGATGTAATCACTACGATGCTTGATGATACGATTCCGCTTACGACTGGAGAATATGACGAGTGGGGAAATCCAAACGAGAAAAAATCGTATGATTATATGTTATCGTATTCACCTTATGATAATGTAAAAGCTCAAAACTACCCTAATATGTTTGTTTCTACTGGACTTCATGATTCTCAGGTGCAGTATTGGGAGCCTGCAAAGTGGGTTGCAAAGCTACGAACTCAAAAAACAAATGATACCGTTTTATATCTTAATACAAATATGGATGCCGGTCACGGTGGTGCTTCTGGTCGATTTGAAGCGCTCAAGGAATTAGCTAAAGAATTTAGCTTTTTGTTAGATTTAGAGGGAATTAAAAACTAATTAGATTTTTTTTGTTAAATTTGCAACATTCGTGTTTGATGAAAAATTGCCACGACTAACTATTTTTTTATGAAAAAAGAAATAACTGCTTATAATAATGTCTTAGAATTAATAGGGAATACTCCACTTATTAAGCTAAATAAAGTTACTGAAAATTTAGTAGGAAATTTTTATGCTAAAGTAGAGGCTTTTAATCCAGGACATTCCTCAAAGGATAGAATAGCATTATACATCATTGAAGAAGCTGAAAAGAAAGGTATTTTATCTCCGGGCGATACGATAATTGAAACGACCTCAGGAAATACGGGTTTTAGTTTAGCAATGGTCAGTATCATAAAAGGCTACAACTGCATTCTTGCTGTTAGTTCTAAATCATCTAAAGATAAAATAGATATGCTTCGAAGCTTAGGTGCTAAAGTATATGTTTGTCCGGCACATGTTTCTGCTGATGATGAACGTTCGTATTATAACGTAGCCAAACGTCTGCACGAAGAAACGAAAGGCTCGGTTTATATCAATCAGTATTTCAATGAGTTAAATGTTGATGCGCATTATAAGTCTACCGGACCGGAAATTTGGAAACAAACTAATGGTGCGATTACACACTTGATTGCTTGTAGTGGTACAGGCGGAACTATTTCAGGTACGGCAAAATACCTAAAAGAACAAAATCCAAATATTAGAATTCTTGGCGTGGATGCTTTTGGTTCTGTATTGAAAAAATACCATGAAACCAGAGAATTCGATAATGATGAAATTTATCCATACAGAATAGAAGGTCTGGGGAAAAATTTAATTCCATCTGCAACGGATTTTGATATTATTGATAAGTTCATGAAAGTAACGGATGAGGAAAGCGCTCATGCAGCCCGGGAAATCACCAGAAAAGAAGGTTTATTTGTTGGATATACTTCAGGAGCAGTGATGCAAGCGATAAGACAATATGCAGAAGAAGGTGAATTTGACGAAAACAGTAATGTAATCGCAATTTTCCCGGATCACGGTTCTCGGTATATGAGTAAAGTATTTAGCGATGATTGGATGAATGAACAAGGTTTCTTTGACAGCATCAACGAAGAAGAAGTTCAAAAAATTGAAATGATAAAATAAGTTGAAAATTATAAATGAAAAAGTCCCATTTTTTGCAAATGGGACTTTTTTTTGAACTTTAAGTAAGAACTCTTTTTTATTTAATCTAAAAGTTCAGGATTATTCAGTATCAATTCAATTTTTTTAATAGTAATTGTGATCTGACTCATTTGTGATTCTATATTTCTAAAAAAGAGACTAATATCTCTATTGACCCAGCTTTCAGAAATTACTCTAGCGCCCAAACTAATTCTTAAAATAGCACTTTCAATTTCAGTAGTATATTTTACATTAACTGCTTGACCAATATGACATTTTTGAGCCGCAAGACGAATGATTTCTAAAGAAGAACCTTCAAACTGATCCGATAAATCAGAATTTAATAAAGTATATAATTTTTTTACTTTATCAACAGATAAGACTTCATTGTCTTTAAAAATAAAGAAAGGAAAAATGGTACGGATATTTCTTATTCCAAATTCTTTACTGCTGTAACTCTTGGTTTTTGTTTCATCACCATAAATAGGCTGCAAAAAAGTAGCCTCTTTTATGGAGTCATCCACAAAATTGCAAAACATCTCAATACCCATATTTCGATATAGAATAGGTGTTTTGTAATACCTGTCCATTTCAACTACAGCGGCATTCCAGCGCATGTAAGAACCATAGTTATAGCCGTCAGATAATTCATTGGAACAAAACCAGGAAGTCGGCCAATCAGAACGATTATAATATTGGGTTAAGCCTCTGGGTAAAGTGTTTTTTACAGAATGAATTAATTTATTGACACTTTTAGGTAAAATTAATGCACCACAGTAAGGTGGACCAGTGAAGAATTTACTTCCCGTAATGGTGACAATATATCCTTTATTTAAATAATTTTGTATGTCTTTTGGATCTAATCTTAGCTGTGATCCATCGACAATTATTTGAATAGATAAATTTTCAAGAGAATTTAGTTTTTTAATAAATTCGTCGCTCGGAGATTGATATCCTAATTTTGATTGGTCCATGGTATGTAATACAATGTGCCTGCCTTGATTTTTGGTCTTAATAACGGCATTTAATACCTCCTGATCTAATTGAGCAGCAGTTTTTAAAGTACCATTTTGATCTCTAAAAGGAATCTGTATTAAATCAACCTCTCTAAAACCTTCAATTTTAGTGTCTTTTTTAATTGGATAATTTAAAGCAGTAGTGTTTTCAAAATGACATCCCTTTAAGGCCGCCGCTACACCGCTGCCAGTTTCATCAGAGGCAACCAGGATATGTGTGATCTCTTTATCGGAAATAATTTGCGTGATGGCTGCTATTTGAAGTGAAGAATCAGTGCCTGATGGAGAAAAAATTATTTCACATTCCTCATTTAATTTAAAGATATGTCGCAGGTTATTTTTTAGCAATTCTGAAAATTCGATCGTAGTATCTTGAAAACCTTTTTTCAAGCTATTTCTAATCAATATACTTCTCACTTTATCTGTTTTACCAAAAGCAAAATTAGAAACGCTCGAAGCCGTAGAAGAAGCAAAAGTAAAAGCATCAGGTCTTGGAAATGGGCGACATCCGTATTTGTTAAGTAAATGAATCTCGTCGATATTCAATCTAAGATCTCCACCAGACATCAACATGTATTCTGTGGGTTTTGCTAGATTTTCGATAATTGGTTTCCAAGATTCTTTGATTTCAGTGTTAGCATTTTTTAAACCATGAAACGATTGAATTTCTTCATTTATTATGGAGGATTCAGCATTTAGATCGATGTCATTTTTAATTAAATTAATGAGAACATAATCAAGATTTTCTAATTTTTCTTTATCATCTTTTGGTAATAAATTATAAAATATTCTGATTACTTCAAGCGCTGCAATATCACATAAACCAACATCTTTTTTCTCGGCGTTCAATGCTTTATACCATAGCTGCCATTCGATTCCATATCTTAAATAGACTAAAGCTAAAATGGGTTTGTCCAAAAAGGAGGAACCAATTATAATTGATTTGTTGGGTACAATTTTGAAAATGGAGGGCTCACTATTGGATGTGATAATATTGATGTTATTTATCTTTGGAACGGTATTAAATCTTTTCAATATGCGAACTAAATAGTTTACATTTTCTTTTTCAAATAAACTGCTTCTTTTATATTGATTTTCAATTAGAATATTGTTTGTCATATATGTTATTATTTAAGCGTTCCTTAGAACGATATTCTGTATTTGGAAATTTAGCTTATTAACTAAAGTCTTTCAATCGGGGATTATCTTTTGTAAAATATCCTCACAAAAAATGATGGTGCTCTCACTAGTTTTATGTTTCGCTTTTATGAGGGCGTTGCATTTCGCAAAAGTCAGCAAATATAAGAAACTTGGTAGCAGTAAAAAATATTAACAAATACTCATTTGCTAAATTTTCTGTTTTTAATTAAGGTCTGTTATTTAAAAGATATTGACGACATGATTTTAATGTAAACACTTATTAAAAAAAGTATGGCGCATTAATAATTAGTACTAGAACTTTCATAAAAGTAAAAAGTAAACGGGCGATTACCTCATTTTTAGCCATTATTTGGTTTGTGTTCAAATAATGTTTTCAACCGATTTACAAACGAACGTAGAGAACTCTTTAAAAAAGGAATTACAGAGGCGATCATCTTTGTGCATAAACTACGAAAAAAAAACTCCAGCCTAAGCTAGAGTTTTAAGTTTAATGGTAATGAAGTCTATGCCTCTTCCATAGTATGATACACGTTCATAACGTCATCATCTTCCTCTAATTTTTCAATAAGTTTCTCCACATCGGCCATTTCAGCTTCTGTCAATTTTTTTGTGATTTGCGGAATCCTTTCAAATCCAGAAGAAAGTATTTCTAGGCCTCTGTTTTCTAATTCTTTCTGGATGGTTCCAAAACTACCAAAAGGAGCATAAATCAAGATACCGTCTTCATCTTCGAAAACTTCTTCAGCACCAAAATCGATTAATTCTAACTCTAGTTCTTCAGGATCCATTCCGTTTGCTGGAATTCTGAAGTTGCAGGTATGATCAAACATAAATTCTACAGAACCTTGCGTTCCCATAGTTCCGTTGCATTTGTTGAAATAACTTCTAACATTAGCTACCGTTCTGTTGTTATTATCCGTTGCAGTTTCCACTAGGATTGCAATTCCATGCGGTGCATATCCTTCAAATAAAACTTCTTTATAATTGGCTGTGTCTTTATCAGTTGCTTTTTTTATGGCGCGTTCCACATTTTCTTTCGGCATATTTACTGCCTTAGAGTTCTGGATAACGGCTCTTAATCTAGAGTTGGCATCAGGATTTGGTCCGCCTTCCTTTACAGCCATTACAATATCTTTTCCAATTCTGGTAAATGCTTTGGCCATTGCTGACCAACGTTTCATTTTTCTTCCTTTTCTAAATTCAAATGCTCTTCCCATTACTAATTTATTATTTTGAACTGCAAAAATACAGCTATTAGTTATTTTTTCAAATGTTTTTATTAATCAATTGGTACGTGTTTTGAAATAAAAGTAGTTCCCGCTGTATTCCAAGAATTGATTGCGTTTGACCGCTCTGTATTGAACTTCGTGTTGAGTTTGTTATAAGTCCCTACTTCTTTATTCAACTCATTTACTAGCAAATTGAAATTATCTACCTCTGCTTTTGTTCGGCTCTTCGTAGCTTTATCATCCATTGTTTTCTTACTTTCCTGAAATTTTTGGTTCAACATCATAAAACCAATAACTCCTGGAGCGAATTCTACAGCTTCTTTTTTACTGAATTCCAATACTTTTTTCGTTGCATTAACTAAAAGTAAATCGTTTTTATACGGTTTGAATGTTTTCAGTTTATCTAACCCTTCGTTTGAATATTGTTCTAGCGCATTGCTGTTTTGTTGTATGGCGTTCAAATTGTTTTCGGCTATTGCTTTCATTAAGACAGATTCTGTAAAATTCACTTTAAAAAAGATTAAGTACAATTGCGTATGATTTTCAAAAACTTCGTTAGAGATTTTCATCTTTTTCCCCAGTTCACTGTTATCCTCGCCAATTTGGATACCATATTTGGTTGCAAATATTTTTTGGTTGGCATTCAATTTATCAACTTCTTCATTAATTTTTGCATTAACTAAATCTCTCGCTAAAATAAAAGCTTCCATAAAATCATACGACTGTTCCGCCACTTCTTGCATGTCTATGATTTTTTCATATTCCTGATTAATTTGTTTTTCGGAAATGGATAAAAAGGCTAACAATTGGTTTTTATATTCCACATCTCCTTTGTAACCCTCTTTTAGTGCTTCAATTTTTTTGGCGGCAGTTTGTATACTTCTAACTAACGTTTTTCTAGTAACATCAATTTTTCTTGCATTTTTACTGTGCGCCACTGCGGATGTATATTTCCAAGTAGTTCTTGCAATAACATCCGTTTCTTTACCAATATAATTTAGATAGTCCACAGGTGTTTTAAACTCTTGAGCAGTAGCTAAAGTTACTGTAAACAAAAATAGAAGTGAGGTAAAGGTTGATTTCATAGTGTATGGTTTAGTTTATTTGGTTATTGTAATGTAATCGTTCAGTATAGCGACAGCTTCCTCTAAATAGGGACTGTTTTTAAGATTTTGAATTTTGTACGTATTAATATCTTGCTGAAAAGCATCGAATTTTAATTTTTCTAAATCATAAGAAGTGTTTGAAATAGTGAAGTTACGCTGACTATCGACTATTTTTTTAACCTTTTTCCAGAGTGAATCAATCTGGTGAACATCATTAAATACATCTTTAAAAACCAATCGTGTTGGTTTTTTAGGATTGTTGTAAAGTGCATTTATTTGGTCATTGGCGACACTTATTTCATTAAAAAGAGTTGCAGTTTTTATTCTTGAATTACTTAGTTGAATTAATTCTGAAAAATGGGTTTTTGGCAATGGATTAAAGCGGGCTTTGGTTATAATTACATCATTTTTGAAAGCTGTTTTGTAATTGATTTCGCGAGGAATAATGCTATCAAATAATACTGGAAGCGAAATGTCAGGAATAATGCCTTTTATTTGATGGCTTTCACCTGTAATTCTATAGAATTTTTCAATGGTTATTTTAACGAAATCCTGCTGATTTTGCTCGTCTAAAGGTAAAATTGACTGCATCGTAGCTTTCCCTAATGACGTGCTTCCAATAATAATTCCTCTATTGTAATCTTGGATTGCTGCTGCAAAAAATTCACTCGCTGATGCAGAGTTTCCATTGATTAACAGCACTATTGGACCCGTGTAAACACTTCCACGATTGTAATCTTTAAGAATAGTTTGATTGGCTTTGCTGTCTACTAAAACAGACACAGGCCCTATATCTATGAACATTCCAGCTAATTTTATCGCTTCTTCTATCGAACCACCGCCGTTGTTTTGAAGATCAATTACGAGTCCCTTAATGTTGTCTTTTTGAAGTTTCACAATTTCTTTGGCAACATCATCGGCACAACCTTGAACGGTATTGCCTTCAAAATTGGAGTAAAAACTTGGGATGTTTATATAGCCAATTTTAGTTTCCTTTTCGGCAATAAAGCTATAAACGGCATTATCATCCGCTTTCATTAATTGTTTTTGGAGAAAAACCTTCAGGAATGCCCCGTTTTTTTTCTGTATCGTCAATTCAATTTCAGTTTGGGAATCAGAAAAGATCAATTCTCCAATCCTTTCAATCGAAGAACAGGAAACAGTATATTCGATTCCTTTAGTATTTGAAACTTTCAGAATGACATCTTCTTTGTCAAACTTATTGGTCTTTGCGGCGGGTCCACCAGGTACAATTTCAGCTATGATGATTTCTTCCTTCTCATTAAAGCTAACATTCAAACCTAAAGAAAGGGTACTTGTTGATAATCCCGACATGAAACTGGATTTAGCAGCTAGTGAAAAATAATTGGAGTGAGGGTCAAAATAAGTGCAAAAAAGATTTAAAAAAGTATTTTGAAGATCATCATCAATTCGGTTTTTAGTTTCTAAAATGCTATTGACTTGGCATAAATTAGCATCGAATAATCTTGCTTTAGTTGTTCTTTCAAGTGTAACAAAGTTTTGAGTCAGCGAATCTAAATTGGTGCTCAATTTCGAAATATCTTCCAGAATATCATATTTAATTCTCTTTTTCCAAATACGTTCTAGGTCAGTCGCAACTAGGTCAAACGGAAAGTTTTTCTTGGAGAATCTAACAGAGTCTTTAGTCGTATAATCAAAAGGGTCTTGTTGTATTTTTTCAAGTACTTTCTTTTTTCGGATTAAAGCCAATTTATAAACAGAAACAAATTCATTCATAAAAGAACAATTATTCTGTAAAATATAATTGTCTAATTGTAGCCTATGTTGACGTAGTTTTTGATATTCAATTTGGGTAAATAAATTTCTATTGGAGTCCAAAGCATCCATAAAACTATCAAAAACAAAAACCGATAAACTGTCGTCTACCGGTTTTGGTTGGTAATGTTCCCGCTGAAGTAGCGTGTTTATTTTAGAAACTATTTCACAGGTTTTTGCATCATTTTGACCAAATAATGAAAATGTAGTCAATAAAAATGCGAGTGAAATCTTTTTCATTTACTTTTATTTCTTGTAAAAAGGCAATTTCACCACTTTGGCAGGAACATCATTTTTACGAATTCTGATAAAGATATCACTATCTAAAGCGCTATTTTCAACTGTCACGTAACCTAAACCAATTCCTTTATTCATTGAAGGAGACATCGTTCCTGATGTTACAATTCCAATTACATTTCCTGCAGCATTCACAATTTCATAGTCATGTCTTGGCACAGCGCGTTCTTGCATTTCAAAAGCAACCAGTTTTTTAGTGACACCTGCTTCTTTTTGTTTTTTCAGATTTTCTGAATTCGTGAATTCTTTGTTGAATTTCGTGATCCAACCCAATCCAGCTTCAAGAGGAGATGTAGTATCATTAATATCATTTCCGTACAAACAGAAACCCATTTCTAAACGCAACGTATCACGAGCAGCCAATCCAATTGGTTTAATACCAAAAGCAGCACCCGCTTCAAAAACTTTATTCCAAACTTGTTCCACTTCTGAGTTTTTGCAATAAATCTCAAATCCTCCAGAACCGGTGTAACCTGTAGCCGAAATAATTACGTTTTCAATTCCAGCAAAATCACCCACTTCAAAATGATAATAAGGAATCGCTGATAAATCTTTGGATGTCAATGATTGCATTGCTTCAACGGCTTTTGGTCCTTGAATTGCCAATAAAGAATAATCATCCGAAAGATTTTTCATCTCCACACCCAAATCATTATTACTTGAAATCCAATTCCAATCCTTGTCAATATTCGATGCATTTACTACCAATAAATACTGCTCTTCTTTCATTTTATAGACAATCAAATCATCTACAATTCCACCGTCATTGTT
The DNA here is from genome assembly GCF_015751645.1 of Flavobacterium sp. CG_9.1. Classification (NCBI taxonomy): domain Bacteria; kingdom Pseudomonadati; phylum Bacteroidota; class Flavobacteriia; order Flavobacteriales; family Flavobacteriaceae; genus Flavobacterium; species Flavobacterium sp. CG_9.1. The sequence goes on along the minus strand of NZ_JADOVC010000020.1, from coordinate 5,939 downwards.
AGGTAAACAAGAATATTGCGCTTTTCCAACCGTTAGTGTTGAAGCATCATTCGAAGTTACTTTTTGAATCAAAGCCAATGCATTTGGACCTGTAAGTAAAAATTCACCCATGTGTGAAACGTCAAAAACACCTACAGCATTTCTAACCGTTTCATGTTCCGCATTCACTCCTTCATATAAAATTGGCATATTGTATCCCGCAAACGGAAGCATTTTTGCTCCCAAACTCTCATGTATGTGCGTAAGCGCAGTATTTTTCATTGTGTTTTTGTATAAAATTTGAAGTCGCTAATTTATTGATTTTTTATGGAGTGGCAAAGTCAAAGAGAAATTGATTCAAACGATTTCGAAAATCACAAATCACTTTATTAGATAATTGGTTTTAGGAGCTTTTTCCAGCTATCCATTGCAAGTCCTCGTCTCGCCAAAAAAGGCTCGACTGTGGGCTTTCCATTTCTATCTGGGCTAGGGTATTTGTCTATTTAATTCCATTCTTCTTTAAAAACTTATTCCCGTTGACTAAACCAAAAAAGACAAATCAAAATGGGTTTGAAGTGTCTTTTTTTTCTAAAACCAAACCATCTTAGTACTTAGCCGATACTCCAGTTTTTGGTAATGATTGTTTAATGAATTCTCTAATGTCTTCATTTGCCGTTTCCAAATCTTTTTTTCTTAAATACATCATGTGTCCGCTTCGGTAGCCTTTCCAACTCATTCTGTCTTTTAGTCTTCCGCTTGGATCCATTTGCCATAAATTGTATTTCGAGTTGAAATAATCACAGGCGCCGTCATAATATCCGGACTGAACCATTACATGCAAATACGGATTTTGTGCCATGGCTTGACGCAGATTTTCTCCGGTTTTATCATTGGAATCATCCCAAGGTCTCACAGATCCAAACATATTGTACTTGAAATCCGTTTTGTAATTCAAATTATTGCGCAAATACATGTTGATGGCAGGTGTAAAAGAGTGGAGCCAAGAAGTAAGTTCTGCATTAAAATCTGGACTGTCTCCAGAATCTTTGCGATCAATTCCTTTATATCGAGAGTCCAGTCTTCCCACAGTAAATCCTTTATCACGTAACAATTCTTTCCAAAAGTAATCATAAGGAACATCCAGATTATTTTGCATAACCACTTTTTCCGAAATACCGGAATAACGCGCTATTTTAGCGGCAATTTCTTTTCTTTTTTGCTCGTCAAGTGAGCCACCTTTGCTTAAAGAAGGAAGCAGTTCATTAATGGTAAAATCTTCTACTTCTGGAAGCATATCAGTCAAATCTTTATTCTGTAAATCGGGTGGCAGCATTTTGTGATACCAAGCTGTCGCTGCAAAATAGGGTAGTTTCAGTGCCGCTTCAGAAGCGACTCCGCGCGCAATTCCTAATTCTGTTGGCGAAACCAATATCACACCGTTTAAATACATCCATTCGCTGTTTTGTAATTCTAGCGCCAATCCTGAAACGCGTGTAGTACCATAGCTTTCGCCAATTAGGTATTTTGGCGAAGCCCAGCGATTGGTTCGGGATACAAATCCATTAATCCAGTCGGCAAGGTATTTAATGTCGGCATTTACACCAAAGAATTTTGTAGTTGGTATTTCTTTACTCGTTGCTCTTGAATACGCGGTATTGACCGGATTTACAAAAACAATATCGGCAACATCCAAAATAGAATAGGGATTTTCTTTGATTCCATAAGGCTGCAAAGGATAACCTTCCTCATCAATATTTAATAAACTAGGGCCGGTGTAAGCGATTTGCATCCAAACGGAAGCTGAACCTGGACCACCGTTAAAGGAAATCACTAGTGGGCGGGAAGCACGATCTTTAACATCGGAGCGTTCATAATAGGTGTAAAACAATCCTGCAATTGCTTTTCCTTCTTCGTCCCAAACGGGCATGGTTCCTGTGGTTGCTTTGTAAGAAATTTTTTGTCCTTTGATTGTTGTAGTGTGTTCTGTAACCACATTTTGATCGGGATTGAACACAAGATTTGCGGGAGAAGATTTTTCATCTTTGGCAAGCCCTTTTGTTTCTTTTGATTCAGAACCAGTTTGTTGTGCGTAAGAATGATTTATAAATGCAGAGAATACTAATAAAAACAGTGTTTTTTTCATGAGATGGTTAATAGGATTTAGTTTTAGGAACAAAGTTTAAAAATACTAATGTATTGTTTTTTAAAACAATGGCAAATACCGTCAGAACATATTTACGATAAATAAAGACAATTTAAAATCTATCTTTGAAAGTATGCAAGTGAATTTTTGAATATCTAAATTCCGAAATTTTATTGTAGGATAAAGAATTTTCATTTAAAATGTGTAATTTTAGACAAACAAATCCTACCATGAATACCATTTATATCGACCAAAAAGAAATTCTAAAACGTTATAAATACATTGATAAACAGACGCATAAAGGCATTCAAGGTCATGCTCTATTAATTGGTGGAAGCTATGGAAAAATAGGTTCCGTTTGTCTTTCTTCCAAAGCTGCACTAAAAACAGGTTGTGGTTTGGTGACTGCTTTTGTTCCCAAATGTGGGTATGAAATTGTTCAAATCAGTATTCCTGAAGTGATGGTTTTGACAGATGTTCAAGAAAAATTCATCTCAAATATTACGTTTGAAATTGTACCGCAAGCCATTGGAATCGGGCCAGGAATAGGACAGGAACTCTACACACAAAAAGCACTTCATGATTTCCTGAAAATCAATACATTTCCGTTAGTCATGGATGCCGATGCATTGAATATTTTATCCCTAAATAAATCATGGCTTTCTTTATTGGCTCCAAAAACCATTATCACGCCACATCCCAAAGAATTGGAGCGATTGATAGGGACATGGAAGTCGGAGGAAGAAAAATTTGAAAAAACAAAACTCTTTTCGAAGCAATATAATTTGATTGTAGTCATGAAAGGAGCACCAACGCATACTATTGATGGCGAAACAATTTATGAAAATTCAACTGGAAATGCTGCGCTAGCAACGGCAGGAAGTGGGGATGTTTTAACTGGGATGATTACCAGTTTATTGGCCCAATCCTATGAACCCCTGAATGCGGCTATTCTAGGTGTATACCTTCACGGATTAACGGCTGATATTGCTTTGCCAGATACAGGTTATCAGTCTTTTATAGCTTCAAATGTCATCGAGAATATTGGAAAAGCCTATTTGACTTTAGAAAATGCTCAGAAATAGCAATAGTAGCTATAAAATCTATCCCACTTATTTGTAAGTTTGTAGCAACGCAAAAAGCGTAATTAAAATTAGATTATGGAAAATAACCCCCATCTAAGAACTGTAAATGTTACCCGATATATTACTCCTTTGCGAGAAGGCGGTTCTTTGCCTGCATTGGCTGAAGCCGATGATGATTTTAAATACGTTTTAAAATTTAAAGGAGCCGGTCATGGTGTAAAAGCTTTAATTGCCGAATTGATTGGCGGAGAAATTGCTCGTGTTTTAAAATTAAAAATTCCAGAATTGGTGTATGCTAATCTGGATGAAGCATTTGGACGCACTGAAGCGGATGAAGAAATTCAAGATTTATTACAAGGTAGCCAAGGACTTAATTTAGCATTACATTTTTTATCAGGGGCCATAAATTATGATCCCGTTGTCACTGTTGTCGATTCAAAATTAGCCTCTCAGGTGGTGTGGTTGGATGCATATATTACTAATGTGGATCGTACGTTTAGAAATACTAATATGCTGATGTGGCATAAGGAATTGTGGCTAATTGATCATGGTGCATGTTTGTATTTTCATCATTCGTGGACCAATTGGGAAAAACAGGCTCAAAGTCCTTTTGCATTGATCAAAGATCATGTATTGCTGCCACAAGCTTCTTTGTTGAAGGAAACCGATGTTTTATTCAAAAATATTTTAACAAAAGAAGTTTTGCAGTCTATTGTTAACCTTATTCCTGAGGAATGGCTCAAGTGGGAAGATAGCGAGGATGCTCCCGAAGCGCTTCGAGCGATCTATCTACGGTTTTTATTAATTCGATTGAACCATTCTGAAATTTTTATAAATGAAGCCCAAAATGCAAGAGAAACACTTATATGAGTACTCCGTAATCCGAGTTGTACCAAGGGTAGAACGCGAAGAATTCCTTAATGTGGGTATTGTTCTTTTTTGTAAAAAAGCAAAATATATAAAGGTGATTTATGCTCTAGACGAGTCAAAACTCAAAATTTTTGCAAGTGAATTAGACTTGGAACAACTGCAATTAAATTTAGAAGCGTTTCAAAAAATTGGTAATGGAGCTATAACTGGTGGGCCTATCGCGCAATTTGATATTCCATCCCGTTTTCGTTGGTTAACGGCGCTTCGAAGTTCATCTATTCAAACCTCAAGACCACATCCAGGGTTGAGCGCTGATTTAGAACAAACAACCCAACGCTTATTTGAGGAAATGGTGTTATAAATAAAGGAAAATAAATTTTTTAAAAGCCGTTTTGATCTAACACAAGACTTTTACAGCTAACAATAAAATAAAAAATTTATTAATGAAGGCTGTTTAAATGCTTTGCGAGATACTTGCCCATGCTAAAGCTTGCTTGAAGAAGGTAGCCTCCAGTAGGGGCGTCCCAGTCTAACATTTCACCAATACAATAATACCGTTTCAGTTTTTTTAATTCAAAATGTTCATCCACAGCATTAAGTTGGATACCGCCTATAGTAGATATTGCCTCATTTAATAGTCCTGAACCTATAATTTCGATAGGTAGCTCTTTAATGTTTTGTGCTAATAATGTTGGATTAAGGTAGGTTTCTTTTGAAAGGTACTTTTTCAAGAGTCCAATTTGCACAGGACTTAATTTAACCTCTTTTTGCAGTGTTTCGCTTGTCTTCTTGAAGGTTGATTCTTGGATCTTTTGAAGTACAGCAGTGTAATTTAAAGAAGGCTTTAGATCGATACAAATAATGGCTTTTTGGTATTTTTGAAGTTCTTCACGGATTTGTGGACTCAACGCATATATGGCATTTCCTTCTAATCCAAAATGTGTAATGACCGCTTCGCCTTTTTGTCTTTTATTCAAACAGCTCATGGCAATATTTTTAAGCGGACTGCCTTCGTGTTCAGTAATAAAATCTTTCGGCCAATTTACAAGGTAACCGCAATTAGAGGATTGAAACGGTGCTACAGGAATATTTTGCTTTTTAAATAGATCAAGCCATGACCCATCAGAGCCGGTTATTTTCCAACTGCCTCCACCAAGGGCAAAAATAGTATAATCAGATTCTATTTCAGTAGCAGTATTGAAAACGAGAGCGCCTTTCGAGGTCCAGCCTGTCCAAATGTGATTATAACGGATGTCAACAGCCTGTTTTTCAAGAACAGTTACTATTGCGTTCAATACCGTTATGGGTTTAATCCCGATTTCAGGATACACGCGTTTGCTACTGCCCACGTATGTTGGAACGCCAATGGAATCGAGCCAATTTCGAAAATCGTGATTGTCAAATTCATTTAGCGCTTCACGTAAAAAATGCGTGGGAGTATATCGTGCTATAAGTTCCTTGATGGATTCTGAATGAGTCAGATTAAAACCTCCTTTTCCAGCCACCAGAAATTTTCTTCCTACTGTTTTGTTTTTCTCATATAAAGTGACCTTAAATTTTTTGCAATCGAGCGATGCAGCGAGTATAAGTGCTGCGGGACCTCCTCCAATAATTGAAACTGATTTTTTCACGGAGCAAAAATAGGGTTTGTTTTGGCGTTTAACACGGAATCTTTTTTAAATAACTTTAAGGTAGTTAAATACTGGATTTAAATTGTGGTGCTAAAAAGTAGCTAGAAATAGTTGAAAAAGAAGTTTCGATTATAACTTGGGCGTTTCCCTCTATAAAAAAGAGGCTATTATCTAAATGGGTAGTAGCCTCTTTTTTATAGAGGGTCGGGCTATTCGCTACAAGTCCTCGTC
>NZ_JADOVC010000019.1:0-78192 GCF_015751645.1 Flavobacterium sp. CG_9.1 | reverse complement strand
TTCTGGTGAGCGAGAATGTTTAAAAAACGAGAACGCGTCAGTTCGAGTGGCCCGCTTTTTAGCGGGACGTATCGAGAGCGCGTCAGTTCGAGTGGCCCGCTTTTTAGCGGGGTGTATCGAGAACCGTTGCAAACACAAAGCTTCTCGATACTTTTTTGGCTTATTGCGATTTGTTTTTTAAATCTGAACTCTCTAGCGATAACACTCGAAGAGACGTTAAGGATTAGAATAGTTAAATTTATATCGAGAACGTGTCAGTTCGAATGGACCGCTTTTTAGCGGGGTGTATCGAGAACCGTTGCAAACACAAAACTTCTCGATACTTTTTTGGCTGGTTGCGATTTGTTTTTAAATCTAAACCTTCTAGCCAAAAACACTCGAAGAGACGTTCTGGGGAGCGAGAATGTCTAAAAAACGAGAACGCGTCAGTTCAAATGGCTCGCTTTTTAGCGGGATGTATCGAAAACGCGTCAGTTCGAGTGGACCGCTTTTTAGCGGGATGTATCGAGAACCGTTGCAAACACAAAACTTCTCGATACTTTTTTGGCTGATGGCGATTTGTTTTTAATTCTAAACTTTCTAGCCAAAAACACTCGAAGTGACGTTAAGGATTCGAATAGTTAAATTTATATCGAGAGCTCGTCAGTTCTAGTGGCTCGCTTTTTAGCGGGGTGTATCGAGAACCGTTGCAAACATAAACTTCTCGATACTTTTTTGGCTGGTTGCGATTTGTTTATAAATCTAAACCTTCTAGCCAAAAACACTCGAAGAGACGTTCTGGGAAGCGAGAATGTCTAAAAAACGAGAACGCGTCAGTTCGAGTGGACCGCTTTTTAGCGGGATGTATCGAGAGCTCGTCAGTTCGAGTGGCTCGCTTTTTAGCGGGACGTATCGAGAACCGTACACCGAAACAATTGACGTCTGTACCGTATTTTTAAAAGTATACCCCTACTCTTTCGAGAAGAAAGCCAATACAGCTTCCTTTATTCTTATTCTTTCGTTATCTGTTAAATTAGACCCAGATGGCAGACACAGACCGTTTTCAAACAGAGTTTCCGCTACTTTGCTGCCGTAATACGGATAGTGCTCAAAAATAGGCTGTAAGTGCATTGGTTTCCACAAGGGACGCGATTCAATATTTGCCTGATCCAAAGCCAGTCTCAGTGCTTCTCGGTCGATCCCTTTCGCGGCATTGGGAGCAACTAAAATAGCGGTTAGCCAATAATTAGCAAAGTAGTCCGAGTTAGGAACAGTGAAAACGCTTACCGCCGCTATATCTTTGAATACATCAACATAAAAATCATGCATATCCCTACGCAATTGTACGTGTGCATCCAACACTTCCATTTGGCCTCGACCTATACCTGCACAAATATTACTCATGCGGTAATTGTAGCCTACTTCGCTGTGCTGATAATGAGGTGCTGCATCTCTGGATTGCGTAGCAAAAAAAATGGCTTTTTCTTTGAGCGCAGCCGTTGGTGTTACAATAGCTCCACCGCCAGAGGTCGTAATGATTTTATTGCCATTAAAAGACAAGACTCCAATGTCCCCAAAAGTACCGCATTTTTGACCTTTGAAACTGCTTCCTAAGGCTTCAGCACTGTCTTCCAGAATAGGAATTCCATACCCATCAGCAACCGCTCGTACTGCTTCAATTTGATACGGTACACCATAGAGATGAACCGCTATAATGGCTTTTGGCTTTTTGCCTTTTTCAATTTCATTACGGATTGCTTCCTCTAGCGCTACCGGACATAAATTCCATGTGTCTTCCTCGCTGTCTACAAAAACGGGAGTGGCTCCTTGATACAAAATAGGATTGGCTGAAGCCGAAAAAGTCATGCTTTGACACAATACCGTGTCTCCAGCTTGAACGCCGAGTAAAACTAAGCCCAAATGAATGGCTGCTGTTCCAGAAGTGAGCGCTCCTACATGCGCTTCATTTCCGAGATAATTTCTGAGATTCCTTTCTAATTCGCCAATATTAAAACCGGCTGTCGAAATATAGTTAGTAACAAAAGCTTCTTGAACAAACTTTTGTTCGGTTCCACCCATATGTGGCACAGATAAATATATTCTACTTGACGCCATCTGGATTCCAAGTATTTGAATGAAAACGAACATCATCTTCTTTGACTTTATCCAGAGCGAGAGTTGAAAAGGACATTAATCGTGAGTTAACTTCCAAGGATTGAATAGCATTTGCAAAACCAGCAGGAATACTCAAAACTATATTTGAATTTTCTTGTAGTATGACACTTTCTACTGTTAAATTAGCTGATGGAGACTCCCAATTATCAATTTTCACAAAAGATATCTTAAAAGCTCCCTGAATGCAATAAAAATTTTTCGTGTCAAATTTATGACCTTGCCAGGCTCTTATAGGATGTTCAGGAGCATTAGTTATGATATAAAATCTTTCAATATCTTTAAATTTAAAATCATTTATAAAAGAAACAGAACCTCTTTCATCTTTAAAAACGTCACCTTCAAAAATTTGTATTTTCATTCCTAATATGAAATTTTCTTCAAGAGATAAAACTTAACACAATACAGAAGCGATAAAGGCACTAGTACAATAGCAAATAAAATAAAATCATTTAAAATAGTATGCGTCGTAATAACAATTGTGGATATTACCATTTGCAGAAAAGCATATAAAAAAGAGACTAGTCGATGTTGCATTTTGTAGCCATTGCTTAAAACTTGATACAAATGCCAACGATGCGCTTCAAATATATTCTCTTTCAAATAAATTCTATGTAGAATTGTTGCTACTGTTTCAACTCCATAAACACCTAAAAATAGCAACCAAACCAAAGATTCAGTATCCAATATCAATTTTAAAATAAGATAAATAATCCAAAAAGCTATAGAAATACTACCTACGTCCCCAGCAAAACATTTGGCTCTTTTTCTATAATTAAAAAAAAGGAAAACTATACTGGCTAAAATCGGATAAATAATGAATGTACCATCAATAAATTCAAAAACATAATGGTTAACGTACCAAAGCGAACCCAGTACTACAATCGTGTAAAGCCCTGTCATTCCATTGATACCGTCCATAAAATTATAGGCGTTAATGATGCCAATTGCGGCAATGTAAGTAAGTAGAATCCCCCACCAAGGCAGGATCTCAAAAACATTGAGATTATAAAACAATAAACTAATTGCACTGAAATGTGCCAGTATTCGAATTTTATTGGGCAAACTCTGAATATCATCCCAAAAACTGACCATGCTCACTATTGTAATGCCAGTAAAAAAAAGATAATAAACATCACTATGTTGCGCAAAATAAAATAGTGCCGCAAACCAGAATAGTACGCCTCCTCCCCGAATTGTAATTTCAGTATGCGCACTTCTGTGATTTGGTTTGTCAATGATATTGTATACATCAGCTATTTTAAAATAAACTAATGCCGCGAGAAACAGAATAAATGTAATTAATGTATAGTGCATTATTATTTAAAGGATCGAAATGTTTTTACCAAGCCCTCTTTTGCATTGACAGGAAGTGGCTTATGTAAAGCTTTAACAATTTTTCGATTACTGACCACATAACTTTCGGTTAGTTTTTGCAAGCGTTCTGCATTGAGTGGCAAAGAGAAATAATCTCCAATTTTTGCTGCAACGACAATCAATCTTTTTGAAATGGTCAGTATCTTAGCACGCTTATTTTGTGTAGCAGCAATTAATTCGATTAGTTGATTAGTGGAAAGGGATTCATCATCAGCTACATTATATACACCTGTGGGAATAGATTCCTGACCTAATAAATTCTTTATAATAAAACATAAATTTTCAATACTACAAAAAGAACGTTGATTTACAAAAGCGCCCAAAGGCCAAGGAAAACCTTTGCTTACTAGAGCAAACAACAAATTCAAATTTCCCTTATTTCCTGGTCCATGGATCATACAGGGACGCAAAATATATACTGTTTTAGTAGCAGATAAATTGGATAGAATATACTCTTCCGCCATTAGTTTTGATTTTCCATAGGCAGTAATGGGATTGGGTATTGCTTCTTCTGTCAAAGGCGAAACAACTACATCTGCAGCAGCTTTTACAGAACTGATATAAATGAATTTCTTAGCATCCGACTGTAAAAATTGATCGTACAAGCGCTTTGTCAATTCAAAATTCACCTCATAATATTCGCTGTTATGGGAGGTGTTTTTAAGGTCATGTGCTTTGCCTGCTAAATGGACGACAGCATCGTATGGCAAATTATCTTGCAGAAACATTTCATACGTCAATATACCCTGCTTTTTATTTCGGGAAATACCATGAAGATCAAATTCGTTAGCCAAATACAGACTAAGATTTTGTCCTACAAAACCGGTTATTCCAGTAATATAAATTTTTTTTTTTCTATTCATTTCTTTAAAAATCCTATTATTTTCCATACAAATCGCATCTTAATTTTAAATGGTGAAAAATACAATCCATTCATTGTAAGTGCTTTTTGAATTTCTGTTGTAATGAGTTGATAAGAACTACTACCAGAACTACTCAAGCCACCCACTAACATGGCTGTTGTTGTTATTCCTGAATACTTCCAACTTATATTTGCTTTAAGAAAAAAGCGGGTAATCAATTCATAATCGGCACCAATAATAAATCCAAGCTCATAGAAGCCCAATGTGTTAAATAAAGTTCTTCTAAAAAAAATCGAAGGATGCGGCGGCATAAATCCAATTTTTAATTTCTCAGGCTTCCAATATTTCGAAGAATACGCTCGAACTACTTTGCCATCTTCCTTGTGCTGTATAATATTGCCGACAGAAGCATCTATGGTATTCCTAGTATGAAAAAGTGCAATTTCAGAAAGAACAGCCTTGGAAAAGAAAGTATCATCAGAATTCAAAATCCCTACTATATCTCCTGTTGCCATCTCAATTCCTTTATTCATTGCATCATAGAGACCTTTGTCAGGTTCAGAAATCCAATGCGCAATTTTATCTTGGTGTTTTTGAATAATTCTAACGGTATTGTCTTTAGACATACCATCAACGATAATGTATTCAATATTTTTGTAGGTTTGACCAGCAACGGAAAGTATTGTCTTTTCTAGCGTTGCGGCACTATTGTAACAGACTGTTATTATGGAAATTTTCATTTTTATTCTTCTATTTTTCTCTGTCTTATTTTTACGGCAGGATTACCTTGATAGATTCCTAAAGAATCTAGATTGCTCGTAGCTACGGAACCTACGGCTAAAATAGCATGAGAATGTAACGTAACTCCGGGGCAAACTATAGACTTTGCACCTATCCAAGAGCCCTCCTGTAAATGTATTTCTCCAATAATCAAATCAAAAGTTGTTGTTTTGTAATTATGATTTCCACACAATAACATCGCGCCTTGTGAAATACATACATTACTTTCAATGGTGACTTTAGCCAAATTATCGATCCAAACGTTTTCACCAATCCAAACGTGATTTCCAATATCCAGTAACCATGGATATTTTATAGTAACTCCAGGCTTTATGTGCACTCCAGTTCCCACCTTTGCACCAAATAACCTTAATAATAAAATTTTAAAACCTGACAATGGGTTTAATGGATTAACAAATAATAACACGCTTACAAAGTACCACAAAATTTGCTTCCATTTGGGTCCCGGGTTGTACCAAGAATTATTATACTTAGACAAATCAATTTTCATGTGTTTTGTAATTAAATTATAAAAACAATTTTCTGTTTTCCTCTAAAATTTCGGGATTGTTACAGAATTTTTTTGCGAAAGTAACCGCATTGTTCGACCACTCGTTATAAATACTCTGGTTCATTCCTGAAGCTTTTTCAATAGCATCTACAAATTTCTGTGGATTATCTAATGGTAAATCCCATCCAATTTTTTTTGATTCTAATGATTTCCACGGAGTCTTATCCGAAATAATTACCGGACAACCCGCGGACAAAGCTTCCAATATTGCATGACCAAAATTCTCTCCTTCTGAAGGCAATATAAAAAAATGATAATTTTGTAATACATCATTCATTGTACTTCCATCAACACTCCCTTTGTAGTTAACTGTAATGTTTTCTGGTAACTTCGTAATTACTGACTGACATTCTTTCCAGTATTCCTTATTATATATAGGTCCATATAAATCTAAAACAATTTTAGTATTTTGAATTTTACTTAAGAATTCGAAAATATATTTAGTACCCTTCTCTGGTGAAATTCGAGCAACTGATATTAAACAAAGAATTTCATTCTTTTTGATTTTTTTTTTAAAATTCTCATGTTTTAGCTTTCTAGGTAATTGATTTGCTATTTTAATTTCTTGAAAGACTTTGATTCGCTCCTTAACCGCCTGGGCTTCCTCTTCATTAGCGACGTGAAATACGGTTTTATTATAAAGGTTTAAAAAATTAATTATTTTTAAAAAAATTATTTTCTTATTATTTTTAATACTAAATGCTTGTTTAGAGAGCATTCCATGAGGATTGACGATAACCTGAGTATTTCTAATAATCAAAAGTGGTAATACAGAAAAATAAAATGAAAAAATTCCATTAACATAAACGTAGTCGTAACTTTCAATTGATATTATTTTTTTAATTCTCTTGAAATTTAATTTTGGTCTTGAAATATAATAAACATTTGATTTAGAAATCGAATTCCATTCATCACTAACTACAGAAGCATAAGATTCTTTATCACAATAGTCCGTATCACGCGTAATTATATTGAACTCAAAATCATCTTCCAAATAATCAACAAAATTACTAAAAGCCGTAATTGTGCCCCCAGCCTTATAACCCGGTTTATACCAATCAATAAATGCTAATACTTTCTTCATACAATATAAAAATTCAAAAATCTTTACGATAAACTTTTCTACTTACTTCTTTAGCCATGGTGCAATAGGCCTTGTGACTTCATTACCTAAAGTAAAGCGAATTACCGATTCAAAGTAAGATGCCGCTACTTCACCAGAGATATGATTAGCACTCCATTTGGCTATCTCAATTCTTTTCTCTTTAGTCAAAGGCTCCTTTTTTAACCATTTAGCAAGAACCTGATCAAAATCATTTTTTCCAGAAAAAGAAAAAACTTCTCCACGATGACAACCATCTAATAAAATACTTGCTCCACAATTCTCACTTGCAATCACTTGCATCCCTGCTTGTAATGCTTCGTTGATTACCGCACCCCAACCGTCAAATAAACTTGGTAAAATTAAAATGTCACATTTTTCCATAAGTATTTTAACTTCAGAATTTTGTAGCCCTCCCCTAAAAATAATATTTTCAAATCCCTCAAGTAAATCTTGCAATTCAGATTCTAATTCTCCCGTACCAACAATAATAAATTCATTGAATTTGGATCTATATTTTTTTGTTTTTAAAACAGTATCGATAATGTTTTTACGTTTATCTATACTTCCAACAAATAACAAATTAGGTGTTTTCGATGTGGAAAGTTTTCCAGTGTCATATGTAGTGTCTCTTAATTGGGTAAAATAACCCCAGTCAAAAATTTTTTGAGTTGGGAAACCTATTTTTTCATAAGATTTTCTACCCATCATACCGGTTGGGAATAGTATTTTAATGTTTTTTTTATATTTTAGAATCAGTAAGCTATATTTTAAACTTCTTACACTGCCTTTAAAACCATCATTATTAAAGGGTTCTAATAAAATACCTAAATTAGGCATACTTAATTTAACTGATTTTTTTAAAGCCAAGGTCGCCAATGGATAAACCTCTAATCCTGAAAAGAAATGAAAAGCATTAAAATTTTGCTTAAGGATTTCATCGACATAACTTTTATTTGGATTGACAATTATCGCAACATTTTTCATTTGTGGTACATTCCATCCATGAGATTTTCTTTTAAATTCTATTTCTTCGTCAACAATAAGAATAACTTGATTAGTAACCGCTAAAGATTCAAGAAACGAAAATTGATGAATACTTACTATATTTTGCCAAAAGATGAATTTCATAATACTATTATTTTTTTTGTATCCTTATAAACTTGCATCACACTTAAAGCCAGCCACGTTTAAGTATACGCTCACTCATGTCAAAGGAGAATAACCCATTCCTCATTCGTGCTTTCTCAAATGGTAATGCTTCATGACCACTGAAAACACAAACCTCCGTATTTAATGCCAGCGACATTCCTTTTTGGTAAGCTTTTTTCGATTTCCAGGAATGTATTAGATATGGTCGTGTGGAATAATCTTCTGTTACACCTTGGTTATCTAAACACTTTGCAGTCTCCACAAAAGCATAATAATCTCCCAAAAGCCTATAGAGCTCATCAGCTACATATACTTGATGATGGTTGAGAACTAAGGAATAAAATACGAGTTTCATTTGCAATAATTCTCAATATCTGTCATGGTCTTATTCCAAACTTCTGTACTGAACATTTTGGTAACAAGGCCACCTTGGTTTGCATATTGCATCAAAACTTCATTCGGCTTGCTGCATATTTCCGATACTTGCCTTTTGAATGCGTCACAATTTGAATCCATTTTGATGTACTTTAATTCATCCAGTTGTTTATATGCAATTGTTGAAATCACAATTCTGTTATGAAGTAGCGATTCGATAATCTTTGAAGGGAAGTTACACTGATTCTCAGGATAGCTTTCGTCGCGCGTACTCAATTGGTATGTCACTCTATGCACAATATCCAAATAATCATTAAACGACACAGAGCCATGATATTTGATATTAGAATGCCTTGCCGCATACTCCTTAATCATATCTTCCCCCTCAAGTACATTACCCGTAATATGTAAAATACAATCAGGCATCCGAGAGAAAGCCTCCAGCACCATAGGTGTTGAAGCAATTGCAGGCGAGATAACGCCAGAAAGCAAAAATTCTTTATTGATATTGTCAATTTTGGGATATTCATCACACGCAGCAGGTACAACCCCTGGGAGCAAAGTCATATTTTTAATTTTAAACAAAGAAGAATCGGCTAAACAGATTATTCCATCTGCACTATTTATCAGCTTCAAATACCAATAATTCTGATCCCTCCAACTCCTTGCAGGAGTAAAGTCAAGCATTATGATATTCAATTTTACCGATGATTTGAACGTCTTAACCAAAATAAACAAGAGCGCATTGATAATATTTAGATTGTAAAACCATAAAGAATCACCTCTCTGTATTTGCTTGAAAACCTTCCACTGCTCATGAAAGATTGCTAATTTTGCAAAAACACGTCCCTTCTTTCTCCAATCCGAATAAACAACGTTATAACCATTATCTTTTATCTGTGGCAATTCATTTCTTACCGTAAGAGGCATCAAAGAATACACTCTATCAAAATCGCATCCTTGCATTAAATTGCGAGAGAAATTTGCGGCAGCAAACGACAATTTGTACTTTGCTACCAAATCATCTGGTAGCAAAAATGTTTGAAAAATACGCATTATAATATGTTTGCTTTAGCGAGTTTATTTACTCCATCTTTAATGTATTTCAACGCAACAAGAGTCAGTAACAGAAGGGAATATTTTAGAAATACATTTAATGAGAAATACTCATTGAGTAGCATAATTATTATCTGAGAGAAGGCAACAATTAAGTAAGTTTCATTTCCAACTTTCTGAAGCATAATAGATACATATTTAAGATGTTTGTTAATCCACGATGATACCATAAAAATCATCAAAGTACCAGCTATTGCTCCTATTGCCAAAGGCAGAAAGGGTAATATTAAATTGAAGCATAAATCCAGTCTCCAAAAATGTGAAATACCTGCAGTAACAAAGAACAAAATCAAGATATGCCAAAGTTTTGAATCTTCTATCCAAGTACTACATCGTTTCAATTCAGAACCAACTACAATAAGTGCAGTTGCAAATGGAACAGAAGATACCGACCATGGTAACTGAATTTTATAGAAGCTTAAAATACCACTAATTGTGGCAAACATAAAGGCACACCCAAGTATAAGATATCTGTTTTTTATACTATAAATTAGTTTAGCAAAAAGAGAAGACACAAATAGAACAGGTATGAACCATAGGGCATAAGCTTCCCATCCATTGAGAATCCAATGATTGAAATCGCCCCATCCTTGAAGTATATGTATCAATAATACAACTAATGAATAAACAAGAAAAGGGACTATTAATGTTTCAATCTTTCTTTTGGTAAAACCTATAAAATCTGTCTTTTGCCAATTTGTTGTCCATCCTGATGCAATGAAGAACAATGGCATATGAAAGGCCCAGATGAAGTTAGACAAAACGGAAGGTATTGAAGTATGGCCTAATACCATTAATAGAATTGTAATTCCTTTAGCAATGTCAAGCAATTGTAATCGATTAGTTCCCATACTTAAGTTTTAATTTTTTCTAATCTACCAAATATAGGCTTATAAAAAAATGCAGGTAGAATTATCAATTCATAAATAGGGATGTTGCCATCTATTGGATTTGACATAACTGACTCATAACATATTTTTAAAAGAGTTGCGAATATAAGGAATCGTATAATTGCCAGTTTACTCAACAGCACTCCCTTCTTTCTCCAATCAGAATACACCACCTCATAGCCATCTTCAGCCCGCAAACCCCTATCTCCTGTCACATTGACCGGGATGAGAGAGAACGTCCTGTCAAAACCACCGCCGCTAATCAAGTTTCTGGAGAAGCTGGCAGCAGCAAACGAAAGTTTATATTTAGCCACCAAGTCGTCTGGTAGCAAGAATGTTTGAAATATGCGCATGAAGGAAAATATTAATTAAATTCTACGTTCGTACTTACCAATAAGTGGATCATAGAAAACATACAGTATTACAAGCAATCCAAATACCGGAATATTACCGCCAATTGAATTACCAAGAATACTTTCGTAAGCCATCTTCAGCAAAACGGAGAAGACAATAAATCGGAAAAGCGTCAACCTATTAAGACATTTCAATGCTCCTATCTCCATGAATAGAGCTAAGAAGAACCACACAATGATGCTACCCCAGTAACCAAAGTCCATATAAAGGAACGTGATAAAGGAATAAACAATCGAGCTCATCTTTGTCGTCTGCATCTGCTCAAAAAATTGTTTCATCTGGGGAGAATGACTACCCAGGGTAAACATTCCATACCCATGTTCGAATGTCCCCTCAGGATAGTATCTCATCACGTAATCTGTTGCCAGAGTACCCTCACTAATGTAAGCAAACTTCTCAAAGAAGCGCTCATCATCTGCAGATCTGCTGCTACCAGCTCTGGCCATGCCAATGACCGCAATTATAACTAAAAAGACTGCAAAAATATTGACAATAATTCTCTTCTCCGAATTCTCTAACCAACGTCTTTTTTGCTGTTTTATAGCCATGCCTCGTCCAACCAAGAAACTACCAAAAAAGAATATGATAAAGAAAAGGACAAACAATCTGCCACCCGTTGCCATCTGTGTTGGTGCATAGAGAATAAACAACGTTAAGCTATGCTTAAATTTAAGTTCGCCAAAACCTGTCTTCAAGCCATCAACAGCCACATAGAAGTTGGCAAGCATCTGTATATACGATGTTATTTTGAATACATACAAAATAAGACCACCACCAGATCCCATCATGACATTATTGGCAGCCATACGATAGTCCATCACATTGTCAAGACTGAAGCCAACAAGAGCCACCATGACCACAATGCGCAGAATACCACCTATGAAGTTCAACCACATGATAAACTTATACTTCCGTAGGATTGTGTTCAGAGATCCTACCGAAAATACCAGATTTATACCCTTACTATGTGCTCTCTTATGTGCAATAGTAAAGGCTAAAAGCGATACAATTGTGAACGGCACTATATAGCTGTCCATATATTCATACGAATATTCCTCACGTAAATACAAATTCGATCCAAAACCCATCAAAATAGCAGCCGTGAAGATGCAGTTTATTCCCCACATTATACTAAAAACAACTGAAGGGTATAAGATTCGGCTTCGGAACCTACTCCATGCATAATACAATAATGCAAGGCCGCATAGTAAAAAACTTATCATAATTAATCTACATTGTTAAGCATTTCAGCCCACTTATCCATAACTTTCTCTGTTGAAAATCTTTTGCAGCTCTCCAATCCATTTAAGGCAATCTTTTCCCGTTCGAGCGGGTTTTCAATTAGGAACTGCATGCGATCAGCATAAGTTTTTATGTCGTTGGGTTTTACGATATAACCATCATAACCATCCGTTATAATGTCATGAAGCGCTGGATAGGTATCTAATGCAATAGGAACTACACCTGACTGCATGCTTTCTGTTAGCGTCAACCCCCAACCTTCGCTAGCACTGGTCATCATAAAGATGCTGGCTTTTTTATAATACGGTTTAGGATCGCCCCACCCTTTCCAAACAACATTACACAGGTTCATGTCAGCAGACATCTGCATAAGGTAATCTTTGTGGAGCCCATCACCAATTATCGTGAGAGTCCAGTCATCAATACATCCTCGATCCTGTAATTTCTTCCATACCTTCAATACGATGTCTATTCTCTTCTCTGGATTATATAGGCGAGAAACGACCAAAACTTCCTTCTTCTTTTGCTGAAGAATCGCAGGTTCTTCTACTTTTTCCCATGAAAGAGGGTTAGGAATTGATACAAACCGGACATTTTGCTCAGTGCCCAAAATACTCTTGGCAATTGGTATCTCTCTTGCAGAAAGCAAAAGTGTCACATTGCTGTTAGTTAATGTGTATCTGAAATTCTTAGCCAAAATCTTCCATACACGTTTCTTCCAAAGGGGGAAAAATATAAATCTAAATAATATCGACAGCTTTGCTCTTAAGGACGAATTCTGCGTAAACTCAAATTTCAAGAAGTTGTAATTAAGTTTACTATAGATAAGTAGGAAACTGGAGTGATATTCACTTACGAACTTCACTCCAGAAATATTCATTTTCTTGACAAGAGTAGTTAACGAGGAAGAGAAAGCAGCATCCTGACCAAGAATAATATCACACTTATGTTCAATGAGATAGTCCTTTAAGTTTTCTACGCTTATCAGATCCTCAAGACTTTGATCTGAATTATATAACCGAAAGGACTTATAGTCATCCAATGTATATAGATAATGAACATCAAAGCCACGAGCAGGCAGATGCTTCAGCAACAGAAGAATCACTCGATGAACACCTCCACGTTGCTCGTTGAGCCGCTCTGTCCAAAATATAAATATTGTTTTCATAAATAAACGTAAATTTCATCTAATACCACTTGCCACAAATCACCGACAGACGAAGGATTAAAACGTGTTGCTGACTTCAAACCGTTCTTCGCCATTTGTTCGCGATGTTTAGGCTCGTTAATTAATTTCTCCAGATATTCAATATATTCTTGGGAATCCTTTGGCAAGTAGCCATTTTCTCCATGGTTAATTATATCCTTAAAAACCGTGGATGTATTAAGAACAACAGGTACAACTCCGTTTTGGAGGCTTTCTGTAATGGTTAGACCCCATCCTTCACGTGGTGATGCCATAAGGAGTATCTTTGCCTTGCGATACCAGTTGAGCGGAGTTTGTGAACCTTCGAAAACTATATCATTGACTCCCTCTGCGCATTTATGGAGCATATCCCTATCCTGTCCATCGCCAAGAATATGCAGCGCGTAGCCCATGTGATCCTTTACTTTACCCCAGGCATCTATCATAAATGAGATATTCTTCTGAGCATCATCAAGGCGTGCCACGACTAGAACGATATTGTCTTTCTTTTCGAGAATCTCTTCTGTAGCAATCTCAGGGAAAGTGAGCATATTTGGGATAAATACGACTTTGCTGGTATCGCTCAGGTTGGCGAGCTTTGAAAAGATCGGAAGAAATGACTTGGACATTAGGACATATCTGTCTGAAGTATCATACAGATATCTCAGGCCAGATTTATACTGCTTATCAGACTTATAATAAAAGTATGGCAACGAGAGGACATAAACCAGTCGCTTGATTTTTCCCATAATACTTCTCTGACTCCAATCGGCGAAGTATGTTTTGAGTTTCTTGCTAGGCTCCGGAGTAGGATCCAAGTGCATAAAGCTGATAATCTTGCCACCTTCCTCTTTCCATCGCTGACCGCCATACGTAAGAAATTGGCAGAGAAAACGAGAATGGAATGCTATCTGGTTAACGACAACATCAATATTATTACTCTTTAGATAGTTGTAGATTGAGTCTATCTTCATGCCATTAATATATTGTTCTTCAGGCTTCTGCTGGTCGAAATGAAGAATACCATAACAGTTGTGTCCTCTGCGCGACAACTCGTTCATCACGAGACTTGTCGCCCTCTCTGTACCACCCGCTTCCGGTCGTAATGGAGCATCATATATAAATAGTATGTTCATTCTTATTGATCGAGGGTAAGCGCTTTCGTTATAACTTCTATGTGACGGCTAATGATACTATTGTCGCTGAACATTTCATCGCAGGTACCATCTATTTTCATTGGGTCTTCGATAAACGATAGAATCGCCTTGACAATCTGCATACTATTCTTGGGCTCTACCAGATAACCAGAAACTTTATCTTTAACAATCTCAGGTACTGCAGTCACATTGGTGCTGATAACAGGTGTACCGCATTTAATATTCTCCAAAAGTGTCAATCCAAAACTCTCAGAGAGTGTCGGAGAAACGAAGAGATCTGCAGCAGCATTGGCTATAGCAACCCTTTCCTGGTCTAAACGACCAAGAAACTTGATAGGATGGTTAAGTTTGCTGGCAAGTTCATCGTCATAATCACTTCCATAAACACATAACAGTATCCTGCCTTTAGCAATAGAGTTCAGAGCCTCTTGGAGATAAACGAAACCCTTGACCCAATTTGAATTATCAGCAGTACCGAATGATATGACAATTTTGTCCTGCGGAATGCCGAGCTGCTCTCGGGCAGTCATCTTATCTAAAGGTTTGAAGATACTATCGGGCACGACATTGGGGATAAAGTCGCACCGACCTTTGTCGATAACAGAAGACTCGTCTGCACAGCGCCTTAACCAATCAGAAGGAGAAATCAAGCGGACATTTGGATATTTGGCATAAAACTGACGTTTCCACTCCGCCTGTTTTTTTGTCAAGCAGGAGAAGTGCTTGTGCATAGGGCATTTCGTACAGCCCACCTTGTAACCACTACAATCGAATGCATAATGACATCCTCCTGTAATCCACCACATGTCATGAGTGAAACAGAATACTGGTTTCCCCAGTTTTGCCAACTCTTCGAAGTCGGACTTACTGAAAAATCCACCAAGCACCCAGTGAAGATAAATGACATCAGCCTCCTGCACTAAGGAATGATTGGCAATGCCAGAAGCCATAGGAGCCATTTCGCTGAATACATAAGCTTCAGGTTTTAAATCCCTTTGAGTAATATCATACATCAAATGGTTTGTATATCGTCTTACAGCTTTATATCCAAGGGAGTGAAATTCTGTCTCAGGCTTATAGTTATTATAGAGGTGTATCACATTTGATGAGATGCCATTATCAAGCATCAGATGATGTAATCTATGGCAAGCAATAGCTGCACCCCCTATTCCGCTGGTGTTTATATGTACAACTTTTATTTTATTCATCTGTAGTATAATGCGGTGTTAAGAGAAATATTGATAATGGATTTCAGATATTTGTCTGCCATGAGCAAAAACTCTTTTAACAGCCAATAGTGAAATGCACTCTGATTGACCACCACATCCACATGATTCTCTGAGAGGAAATCTGAGAGCGATGTAATTCATTTAGAATTGAGGAAAAACTCGTCAGTGCTACCCTGATTGAAATGAAGAAGCCCTATACAGGTATGCCCCCTGCGCTCCATCTCGTCCATCACGAGTTTGGTAGCGCGTTCTGTTCCTCCTGCCTCTGGATTTAGAGGAGAATCGTACATAAACAGTATGGTCATTATTAATTATTTGTTTTTCCCTAAAAGAATGAATCGTAATGCCTTATTCTTGTTTACTATATTCGAAAGAGCTAAAGTAGATAGGACGATGAATACCGTTATAGATATAGATATCCATAATTGGAAAATAAACGGAAGTTTGGCTATTTCTTCCAAATAAGCTGTATTGTATGCAGAACACCCTATTATAATGAAAAAATGGAACACATATATTTCCAAAGATTGTTCCCCACAAATAGTGAAATATCTGCAATATTGATTCAAATGTTTTGAGAAGTACACGAACATAGCAATCACTATAAGGATACGATATGTGGTCATAATGATGAGTGGGTGCCCTAAATCCATCAGATGATAGCATACACACAATACGCATCCTGATGCAAACATGAGGGTTGTCGTCCAATCGCGTTCTTGCAGAAACATAAATAGGTTGTTGTTATGAAGGATGATCCCTGCAAGGTACATTAACATATACATTTCTATATGACCTGTTAGACACAAAGCATAGTGTGGATTACTGCTATATAGGTATTTGATTATTAAATCAATACCCCCCCTCCTAATACAATATATATTAGTATATAAAGGGCCTTGTGGATAATCTTATGATATTGTAAGCGAAGGCTCTTTGCCAATAATCCTGTGAGCATTGACATTATCTTGAAAATGAAGAGTGTGAGCAGGAACCAGTATCCCAATTGATCACCATTGGTTATCATGTGCACAAATGGGTTTGATGTAATGCCTCCGTGTTCACCTAAGTCTGTTATTAAGGCATACAGCGTTCCTACAATTACCAATGGTATTAATAGGTCATAGGTTTTGAATTGCACAAATGATTTCCATGAAACCTGATCAGAGAAATTCTTGGATGCTAAATATCCACTCACCATAAAGAAACCTCCCATAAAAAAAGTGTCTATCACTTGGTTGATGAAAGATGCTGAATTGTGCAGCACAAAACTATTGACATGACTAATCACAACAGCTATGATGCAGAATGCCTTAATGTTATCTATCCAATATAATCGTTGTTTCATTGTATATTCTATAAATTTATGGGAAATGGAGCGGAATCAATAAGTGGTTACTAATTAATAGTTCTATGTTGCCAAGATGCAATTCATTTACAATTGGGGAAAAACTCGTCAGGGCTATCCTGATTGAAATGAAGAAGCCCTATACAGGTATGCCCCCTGCGCTCCATCTCGTCCATCACGAGTTTGGTAGCGCGTTCTGTTCCTCCTGCCTCTGGTCGTAGAGGACAATAGTACATAAAGAGTATGTTCATATCCTATTTTATAATTTTCTGAAGTAATGGCAAATGGCTATTTGCTAATTTATCCAAGGTAAAGGCAACAACAAAAGATATAAATGAGGCAATAAACCACCCCTCATAACGAGTAATATGTAGCCATCCATGAATTATTGCTGCCATTAGAATAAATACGGGATACATGTGTATAAAATAGATCCAGGTACTCCAATCCCTCATTATTTTAAAGGCTTTATTATCCTTCAAAAGCAAATTTTCAGAAAATAGAAATATTGAAGAACCTCCCAACAATTGCCAATAGGGTAAGCCCTTAGCATTTAAGATAACGCTTATAATAAGAAACAATAATGCTATAAGAAATTTATTCTTCTTAATTTTATATAACATCATTCCTGTAGAATAAAGACCAAGGCCCATGGTAAGTCCGTTGCCTGTTCCTTCAAATAAATTTCTATAATAGGTGCCGATGTTATTATTTGAACGCATTAAATAAAAGCCCATAAACATCAATATCAATCCTACTAGCCACACCAACTTAAAAGGTATTCTTAGCTTACTAAAAAATGCCATAAATAAGCAAGCTGTTGCAATAGCAAGTATGTACCATAAGTGATATGAAAATGGATTGCTTCCCGTTAAAAGAAATTTTCTTAAAAATTTTGTTAAATTGTCAATAGTCAACCCACCACTATGATAATACTCAAACAAAATTAAAGGCAGATAAATCAATACCCAAACAAAATACAATCGGAAGTATCGGACTGATAATTTACCTATTTCATCTAATTTTAGTCCATTTTTTCTAGCATATAACCAACCTGATGCTATTATGAAAAATGGAACTGCTAGGTTTACAATATAGTCTATAGTTATCGAAAAATCTTTCTGTTCAAATATATAAGAGTGTATTCCTATTACGCAGAATGCCATTATCAGCTTTACTGCATCAACTGCATTTAGATTTTTTTGATCTGAAATAGCATTCATAAAAAATTGGATTTTAGAACATATAGTATGATGCGGATCTTTATCGCATCATCCTTAAATGATAATATAATATACGGAACTTGTTACGGAATGAAAGTTCTATGAATTCTTTAAAATAAACTTTCTTATCTCTATGCCATATTTCCTGGAGAAAATCGGCAAATGCGTACCTTTTATATCTAATATTATGCTCATCAAAAAAATTTTGAACACGAAGAGTCGATCTATATCTTATTTTCCATTCCTCAAAAGTCTTTATTTTTGCGGATGTTAATGAACCAGTTCTTTCTGTTACGATATATAGTATCTCCTTTGGTACAAATATTGATTTTGCATATACCCCAATTGCTGTACTGAAGTAAGTGTCGTTTGAATAACGAACTTGATCAAAGCGTATTTGATACTTATCAATCAATGATTTCTTTATAAGCTTGCCCCATGGTGCATCAAACTCCAAACGTAATGTCTGCTCGTTGCCTGTCTTAAAGTAGTGTTCAAAGTTATAACTGAATATATTTCTACCAGAAAGCTTTGTTAAGTCATCACACATAACACTCTTAGATTGAAAAAAAAGTACATCTTCTGGTCGATCTTTGTATTTGAAAAGGATGTCTGCTGCATTTTCAACAAGGAGATCATCTGCATCAACAAAAGATAGCCACTTGCCTTTGGCATGTTCGATGCCCACATTCCGAGCACGTCCTGCACTTCCTCCTTTGGGAGTGCTATAGTACTCCAGGTATGGTCGCGAAAGCTCAGGATAAGTCTCTTGGTATTTGTCAGCATTAGGGCTACAGTCATCAACAACGATGACTTGAATATCCTCATTTACGGGAATACTTTTGATGCAGCGAACAAGTAATTCTGGAATGTTATAATGCGGAATTATAATTGAAAAAACTGGTTGTGACATGTTCTTATAGTAAAGGAGTCCAACGGTTAAAGAATGTTTTCACCTTTTCACTAAACAATCTATTCGGAAGGACACATTGGGCGCCCATTTCCGTGAGAAAATCTTGTGTATAATATGGCATCATACCAAAGTTTGACGATAAAGTCATTTCACCAAAGTATATCTT
The DNA here is from genome assembly GCF_015751645.1 of Flavobacterium sp. CG_9.1. Lineage (NCBI taxonomy): Bacteria > Pseudomonadati > Bacteroidota > Flavobacteriia > Flavobacteriales > Flavobacteriaceae > Flavobacterium > Flavobacterium sp. CG_9.1. Next base: position 58,937 of record NZ_JADOVC010000019.1, on the reverse strand, counting down.
GCCATTGATGCAATAGAAATCAACTCGAACCTGTGGAATATTAGCAGACAGCTTTGAAGCAAATTTCAGCATATCTTCCAACTTCTCAGGTTTAGCACAAACGGCTTCATTTCGAAAACTGGGCGACATCCATTCAGGATGCCGGTTCCACAGCAAATCATATGCCATCAAATCAGCATGACCTGACGCATCTCTATTTGTACACAAAAGAATGCAATGAGGCTTACCATTAATACACCATATCTTGTAGTCTTTCAGACCTCCTGCCTCATTTGTTTCAAGCAACTGTTCTGCTATAATGCAAGGTTTGATACGGAGGTAATGAGGCTCAGCATTCTCAAATCCAAAACGATGTTTAAGTGATGCATCCAGCCTTTGTTGAATCTCCTCAAAGTTGGCTTTCTTCTTATCTTTAACAATAATAGTGTCGTAACAGCCGTTATTGGGCTTTATCACAAACTTATCAGGGAGAGAGTTAAAATCTATATCTTCGGCTCTATCCCACTTCCCGAGTAGGGGTACAAGAACATCCTCGCCAGCATGTTCTGCCACATATTGACGAACGGCATATTTGTCTGCCAGCATTGTCCACATACTTGTATCAGTATAAAAGGATAGCCACTGTATTTTTTCGTTAATATCTTTTGGTTTGGAAAAGTCTGTTACTTTACCTAAATTTTCTTTATAAAGATGCTTGCACCATAAAAATGGGAAATGGTATTTAATAAATTGCAAATATCTCCATCTTATTTTTTCTTGTATATTCATACTTATATTCTAATTTTATTTTTAACAAAACTCACCAACTTCATTCTCTCTCCACTTGTCAGGCCTATTGTATATATCAAAAAAGCAGTGATTAGGAAACAAACAACAATAGACATGAATTGGTAATAAGAATTATCGATTGGATACAAGGAATAAGCCCACAAAAGAAAACTCATGATTAATGCTATAATAGCAGGATTAAAATAAGCATCCTTTATATAACCCCATGAGTCAAATCCAATTATTGTTTTCATCAATATTAATTGTACTATCCTATTCACTATATCTGCTACAGTAAAGAGGATAATTATAGAGTAAGCAGGTGCTCCTATTTGAAATAAGAGATATGTTGCAGGAATAGATAATAGGAAAAAAGCACTTCCGGAAATTTTAAACCACTTTACTTTACCAGATGCATTAATTAACTGAACTAAACCTCCACCTGTTAATGCAACTGCTGCAAGAATGAGGTTAAGCTGACAAAAAATCAGAACTCCATCGGGCACATCTATTAACCACAAATGAAGAACAAAATCTAATTCAATATATAAAGGAAAAAAAACTAGCTGGAATAATAATATACACACCCTGCCAAGTTTATTGACTAGATAGTTGCATCTCTGCAAATCTCCAGCACTATAGGATTGTATAATTTGTGGACCTGACGCACTGTCGAAATTAGTAGAGAATGTTGTAATATAATTATTTACTGTCTTACTTATTGCAAAAGCTCCATTAATAGCCGTACCGAAAAATAAATTCAGAATTAAATCAGAACCTGTAGAGCGAGCCATTAAAGCCATAGTAGCAAACAGATTCCAATTACTAAACACTAAAACCTCTTTGTAATTTTTCCAACCAGAAACCAGTTTAAGCTTTATAATACTAGGCCATTTTTTTACTGCCAACCAATGGTACACAATGAAGGTATTCGCTGTAGTGAGAACCATTATAATGCTATAAAACCTTAGCGAATTTCCTTCGTAATACTGCAGCAAGATCACAAATATCAAGCGAATGAACGTATTGATAATATCAAATTTCGCTAAAAATTTGAAACGTTCAAAAGCCCCAAATAGACTTGCATAAGGATTATTGATAATACCCAAACATGCAGTTAGAATTGACACCTGGTAAACAAAGATTGCATCTCCTATTTTATCGGGTGCCACATTTAGTTTGTTGTAAATATACCAAAGTCCAATTGTTTCAGCTAAAACAAGGATAATTAGTGCAAAAAAGATATGCAGCAACAGATTTATGTTGAAGATCCGATTTAAATTGCCATTGGATCTACCCATTTCAATATTCAAGAACCTTGCGGTTGCAGAGGATAGTGATCCACTTATAAAGGTAAACATGGCAAGAACACCACCAACCACGCTAAACAATCCAAAATCAAAAACTCCCAAAACAAGTAACACGACTCTTGATATATATAGACCTAACACCATTGTAGTGAAAAGTCTAATATACATGTATATCGTGTTTTTTGCTATTCTCTTATTTGCAGCTTCGCTCATAACACTTCTTAAATTTTTTCCTCAAATTCATAATTCGATATCATGTATTTTCAATCGGTAAATATGATACTACCACTGCAGGATTTCCTTGAAGAACAGAATTATCTGGAAATTCTCCTTTAACAACGCTATTAGCCGTAACCACAGAATTATTACCAATTTTAGTTCCTTTCAATATTATCGAATTCAAACAAAGCCAAACATTATTTCCAATCACTATTTCTTTGGGCTCATCCTCTCCCTGTGTCCGGTCAGAAGAAACTAACTGATGACCGTTAGAATCTAGTATATTTGTTCCTGCAGCTATCACGCAATTTTTTCCAATAGTTATATTTTTTTTTGCATGCAGATATGCGCCATTTATTCTACAATTATCACCCACTACGATCCTGCCATTTTCTCGATCGACAAGAAGAGTTGTTTCGAATGGCATTCCTGCAAAATAGTCGAAAGGATCGGATCTTAATGTAACATTCTCACCTAAAGAGATTTCAGCATCCTTTGTACATATCAGATTAACTTTACCCTTAATCTTTGTTGACTTGGGAACCTTAACATCGAATGTTCTTATCATTAAATCGGAATTATATAATTTTTTATTCCTACGTTTAAGCCATTTGCGGTAAAGAAATTCTTCTATTCTTAAAATTAAATTCATAGTTTTTTAATTTTATCTTGTTATAAATGAGATCGAACTTATTTTCTATATAATTTGAGGCAATATTAAATATCCGGAAACTATTTATAAGATAATCTTATTGTATGCATAGGAAGTAAAAAACACTAAAACATGTTGACAAAACTAAAAAGTTAATCATCATATCTAAGACAGCTTGTTCATTTCTAAGATTCAATTCAGCGCTAGTTTTTCCAATTATATGTGAATACCCTTTAGATTCTAAAATACGCCAAACCGCAGATCCAACCATACCTCTATGTCTTGCAATGTATATTTTTGTGTTTTTTGAAATCATTTTATCAATTCTTTCTCGACTACCAACGGTAGTCTCTATTTATTTTCTTTCAAAAACACTATTTTTTTTACGGTATCTTTGATTTTTTTAAGGGCTTCGCCACTGCTAGTACCAGTAGCATTTTTATATCCTTAAAATTTCAATTGCTAACTACTGCAATTGAAATGACACCACTGCGCCTAAACGCTCTAAACGTGCCAAACATTTTTTTTTCCCGCAAAGCCACCACCGTTGCTTTTTCATCCAATTGAGGTACTTGTACAGTATCACCCACTTGCACCGCTGTTTGTGCTGCTATTGCCTTACCTTCTAAATGCAACTGCATGGCCACGACATCTTTATCTTGCACCTTAGCTCGCTTGCCTTGCTCAAACAAATAACGAACGACTCCCGGTACTTGAAATACCATTCCCGTATCTTTTTCGTGTACATTTACCAAAACCATAGAAGGCATTACTTGCACTTGTACCTTCTTTTTACGGTCCGCCCACTGGCGAACTACAGTTTGTGTTGGTGCATATACCATTACTCCTAAGTCAGCCAAACGTGCTGCTACTTTTAACGACGTATTTGGCTTTGTATACAATACACACCAATGGGTTACGTATCCAAATTAAAAATTTGATCATTGGGATATTTGTTCACAAACAATCTCACTACGTGTGAACCAATGAATCCGGCTCCTCCGGTAATTAAAATATTTTTCCTAAATAAATTTTCTTAATCTTTCTCGTTACTCACTGTCTTTAAATCCGTTTCAACTTTATCTGCCAACCCGCCACCTGGCTCAATCGCTAAAAATATTTACTGAACATTTTTTGAACGCTCTGCCCTACTCAAAATAATTAAAGGTTGTATAGCCTCCATCTTTCAAGTACTGATCTTTATTTAATACAATTTCAAATCACTCGCCACCATTTCTTTGACCATTGCCTCTAAGTCGTACTGTGGTTTCCATCCTAATTGTGTTTTTGACTTCGTAGGATCTCCAATCAATAGATCAACTTCGGTAGGACGGTAATACTCTGGATCAACTCTAAGTACAACTGTACCTATCGCTATCTGATACAAAGGATTAGAACAAGTAGCAACGGTAGCTGTTTCATTTTCTTGTTCGCCTTCAAAAGTTAGTGTAACACCTACCTCAGCAAAAGCCATGATAACGAAATCTCTAATATAAGTGGTCACACCTGTCGCAATTACATAATCTTCCGCGACCTCTTGTTGCAAAATTCTCCACATGGCCTCTACATAATCCTTAGCATGTCCCCAATCTCTTTGCGAATTCAAGTTTCCTAAGAATAAACAATCTTGCTTTCCTTTAGCAATAGCCGCTACTGCCATGGTTATTTTACGCGTTACAAAAGTCTCACCACGTCGAGGAGATTCATGATTGAAAAGAATACCGTTACAAGCAAACATATTATAGGCCTCACGGTAGTTTTTAGTAATCCAAAAACCATAAATTTTAGCCGCACCATAAGGTGAGCGTGGGTAGAAAGGAGAGTTTTCGTCATAAAAACCTTCTGCGTTTTTATTCTCTGCCAATCCTCCATACAATTCAGAAGTAGAAGCCTGATATACTCTCGTTTTATTTCCTAAACCTAAAATTCTAACTGCCTCAAGAATTCTCAAAGTTCCTAGTCCATCCACATTGGCAACATATTCCGGAGAATCAAAAGATACTTTTACATGAGACATCGCACCTAAATTATAGATTTCATCAGGCTGTACTTCTTGTATAATTCTTATAATATTAGTAGAATCGGTCAAATCACCATAATGCAATTTAAAATTAACATGAACTTCATGTTGATCCTGATAGATATGATCGATACGTTGTGTATTAAAAGAAGAAGCACGGCGTTTTACACCATGAACCATATATCCTTTTTCTAATAATAATTCTGCCAAATAAGATCCGTCCTGACCTGTAATTCCTGTTACAAGGGCTACTTTCTGTGCTGCCATGATTATTAATTTGTTTTTGTCTTTTGTTGCCAAAAGCTAATTGATTAAGATTCTTTATTCAAAATTCATTAATTGCTGAGCAAAAAACGTTTTACAATGGACGGAAAACTGTAATCAATTTACAATTTCACTTCTTTATAATTTTCAATATTCTCTAAAAACCATTTATAAGTTTTTTGGATCCCTTCTTGTAATTGGACCTGATGTTTCCACCCTAATGCGTGCATCTTCGTAACATCCATTAGTTTCCTTGGAGTACCATCTGGTTTTGTTTTATCCCAAATAATTGTGCCTTGATGTCCGGTGATTTTTTGAATGGTTTCTGCTAATTGTTTAATCGTTAAATCTTCGCCCGTACCTACGTTGTATAGATACTCCGGCAATTTATTTTCCAGTGCAAAAACAACGGCTTCCGCCATATCATCTACAAATAAAAACTCTCTCATAGGTGTTCCACTGCCCCATAAAGTAACTGGTGCGTTGTTATTTTCCTTCGCCTCATGAAATTTACGAATCATTGCAGGTAAAACATGTGAAGAATTTAGGTCGAAATTATCATGAGTACCATATAAATTGGTAGGCATCAAGCTTACATAATCTTTATCAAATTGATTTCGGATTGCTTGACAGGCTTTTACTCCCGTGATTTTCGCAATCGCATACCATTCATTCGTAGGCTCTAAAGAATTTGTCAACAAATACTCTTCTTTCAGGGGTTGTGGTGCAAGTTTTGGATAAATACATGAACTCCCCAAGAAAATAAACTTCTCAACACCGGATTGCGTCGCCGTATCAATTAGATTATTTTGAATTTGCATATTTTCCATAAGGAATTGATATGGAAAATTATTGTTTGCCAAAATGCCTCCTACTTTTGCAGCAGCATCTATAACAACTTCTGGTTTTTCTTTTGATATGAAATCGCGAACTGCTTGTTGATTTCTTAAATCCAAATCTTTACTAGAAACTCCAATTAAGTTTGTGTATCCTTTTGCAGAAAGGATTCTCCAAATAGCGCTGCCAACCATACCATTATGCCCTGCTATGTATATTTTAGTATTTATTTTCATAGTTATATCAATTCAAGAGATCTGATTTGTCTCGTTCCAATTTACTATATACGCTTTTGACATCCTGAGAAAATTCTTTTTTCAATATTAAATTGGCAGTATCGGTATAAACAAAAATAGTGTCCTTAACCCCAATAAAAGCAGTATAATTAGTAGTACCTATAGCCATATTGCCATTTTCATCCACCGGATGACCTATCGTAATCAAGTAATCATAAACCGATTCAAAAGAGCCTAGATCCGACCAAACAAAGGTAGAAGAAACTACTTTGATTTTTTTACTTCGCTCCATTACAGCATAATCAATGCTAATGGATGGTATATCGAGGGACAACTCTAAATCTAAATTTCCATTTTGATTGGCTTCCCATGCAATTTTGGATTTTTCGTAAATCTCAGGTGTATAAATTTTTAACTCCTCTAAAAGTACTCCTGCTTTAAAGCAAAACATACCACTGTTCCATAAAAAGTTACCTCGCGAAATAAAATCTCTTGCTGTAACCTGATTTGGCTTTTCTCTAAAAGAAATGACATCGTCCCCTTTTCTTTCAATGTAACCGTAACCTGTTTCTGGTTTCGTTGGGATAATTCCAAAAGTTACTATATATCCTTTTGAAGCCTTTTCAATAGCATCACTTATAGCGGCTTCGTACTCTTCCATCTTATCAATGATATGATCGGAGGGAGTGACAATCAATATGGCTTCTGGATCAGATGCAAAAGCGGCAAAAGCGATGGCTGCTGCTGTATTTCTAGGAGTGGACTCTACAATATCAATATAGGAAGTGTTTGATTTTTCCAACACTTTTTTACTTAGATGACAATTATCGCTATTGCCTACCACCATAATGCTATCGGCAATATTGCGATTGCGTTCTACGGTCATTTCAAACAAAGACTTCCCTTCAAACAGCTCTAAATATTGCTTGGGTTGACTTTTACGGGATAAGGGCCATAAACGGCTGCCAACACCACCGGTAAGAATGACATGTGTAATTGAATGCTTATTTTCCATACTTCTCTAATCTTTATATTTTAATTCTTTTAGGAGCGTCTGTTTTATAATCTTCCATCAGCCAAATTCCCTAGAATTCCTTTTACATCGTACAACAAACTGTTGGTATTTTGTAATTTAGAAAAATCAATATCAAGGAATTCTCGGTGTGCAACGCCTAAAACTACAGCATCAAATTTCTGAATAGGCAATTCAGCAGTCGTTACTAGTGCGTATTCCTGTTGCACTTCGGCTGGATTCGCCATTGGATCAAAAATGGTGATTGTAATTCCATAATCTGCCAAAGCAGTGATCACATCAACAATTTTTGTATTGCGAACATCAGGACAGTTCTCTTTAAAAGTAATTCCTAGCATTAATAACGTGGCGCCATTCACTGAAATCCCTTTTTTGATCATCAATTTTACGATCTGCGAAGCAACATAGTCTCCCATACTGTCATTCAAGCGACGTCCCGCCAAGATAATTTCTGGATGATAACCAAATTCCTGTGCCCGTTGTGCTAAGTAATACGGATCAACGCCAATGCAATGTCCGCCCACTAAACCTGGTTTGAAAGGGAGGAAATTCCATTTCGTTCCTGCTGCGGCTAATACTGCATGGGTATCAATATTCATCAAGTTAAAGATCTTGGCTAATTCGTTGACGAAAGCAATATTGATATCCCGCTGGGAGTTCTCAATGACTTTGGCTGCTTCTGCTACTTTTATGGTCGGTGCCAAATGAGTTCCTGCCGTAATAACAGATTGGTATAATTCATTGACTTCTACCCCTGTTTCTGGAGTAGATCCCGAAGTAATTTTTAAAATTTTCTCTACCGTGTGTTCTTTATCGCCCGGGTTAATGCGTTCTGGCGAATAGCCTACAAAAAAATCAACATTAAACTGTAATCCAGAAACTTTTTCTAAAACGGGTACACATTCTTCCTCTGTTGCACCTGGATATACGGTAGATTCATAAATAACGACATCCCCTTTTTTCAAGACCTTTCCTACTGTTGCACTGGACTTATACAGCGGATTTAAGTCAGGGCGATTGTTTTTATCTACTGGAGTGGGAACGGTTACAATGTAATAATTACAGTTTGCCAGATGGGCTATATCAGTGGTACAGTACAAACCATTGGAACCACTCGGCTGATCTAAGAGTACTTTTTGCAAGACAGCATCTTCAACCTCAAAGGTCGTATCCGTACCGGATTGTAAGGAAGCAACACGAGCTGGATTGATATCAAATCCTACTACAGCATGTTTTGTGGCAAATAGTCTTGCTAATGGCAATCCTACATACCCCAAACCAATTATTGCTATTTTTTTATTTGGACTCATTTCCTACTAATTCTAATTACTTGTGTTCCTTTTACTCCACCGCTACGCAGTTCAAACTCACATAAATGAATAAGAACTGGATTATTTTCAGGGCGCAAATATACTTACAAAAGGTCACTAAAATGGCTACCGACTAACAAATCAATGTTAAAAAATTATTTTGACTGAATCTAAAAATACTAATTACCTGAAAATCAATAACTAATAAAGCCGAAAATGAAATACTATTCCTGCTCTTCTAAAATCAGAACAATTGTAATGTCTCTTTATAGTATTCTATTACTATCCTATAAGAAGCTACACTTACAAATACTGTTTTTCATAATAGGAAGCGTACGCACCAGAAGTAACGTGCTGCAACCAGTCCGAATTGTCTAAATACCAGCTTACTGTGATTTCTAATCCTTGTTCAAAAGTCACCGATGGTTTCCACCCTAGTTCCTTATTTATTTTAGAAGCATCAATAGCGTAGCGCAAATCATGTCCTGGTCTGTCTTTTACGTACGTAATTAATTCTGCTGATTTGCCAGCAGGACGACCCAGTTTACCATCCATAATAGAGCACAATAGGCGCACTAAATCAATATTTTTCCACTCATTGAAGCCACCAATATTATAGGTCTCGTGATTTTTTCCACGGTGAAAAACCAAATCAATTGCACTCGCATGATCCACTACAAAAAGCCAGTCGCGCGTGTAATTCCCATCACCATAAACGGGCAATGGTTTGTTGTTAATTATGTTATTTATAAATAAAGGAATTAATTTTTCAGGAAAATGATTGGGACCGTAATTGTTAGAGCAGTTCGTTATCACAAAAGGAAAATCATACGTTTCACCGTACGCTCTTACAAAATGATCTGAGCTCGCTTTAGAGGCAGAATACGGAGAATTAGGATCATACCCGGTCGTTTCTGTAAAAAGTCCCTCAGCTCCTAAAGAGCCATAAACCTCATCGGTACTGATGTGATAGAATCGTTTGCCTTCCGGTTTATTCAACCATTGCTTTTTCGCCGCATTCAGCAAATGTACCGTTCCAAAAACATTGGTTTTTACAAAGGCTAGTGGGTCTTCAATGGATCGATCCACATGTGATTCTGCAGCCAAATGAATTACCCCGTCGAATTCCTGTTTGTCAAACAAATCAGCAATGAAAGCTTCATCCGTAATATCTCCTTTTACAAAAGTATAATTGGGTTCGTTTTCAATATCCACCAAATTTTCTAAATTACCCGCATAAGTAAGGGCATCTAAATTATAAATATGATATTCTGGATATTTGGTAACAAACAAACGAACTACATGAGACCCAATAAATCCTACGCCTCCCGTTATTAATATCTTTTTCATTTAACTTTATACTTAATATTTAAAATCCAATTAATTTTTTGATATCATGCTTCCGATCGCGGTGAAAAACTACTTTCTCTCTACTTTAGAATACACATCTTTCTAAACTGCATCAACATCTTGGCTACCGCTAATGATCAGCAGGAGCTATTAAAAAACCAACTACAGTTAGAGTGCCCCAAAGGAACACTGTAGTTGCGTCCAATTTAACTTGTTTGTTTAAGCGACTGCTAGCGTATTAATTTAAGCAAACATGATGTGGAAAGTGAAGCACAATTTATTTATTTTGCAGAAACAAGTAAATCAATACCTTACACTTCTTTTATTTTTAAAACTAACCACCTTCTTTTAATCTGTTTCCCTATTTTATTTTCATTTTCAAAACACATCCCAAGGATTCCAAAACCAACACATAATGGGTATTCGTCATCTCCTGAATTACAGCCTTTTGTGCTACAAAAGGGCCAGATTCCAACTGTATGGAATCTCCAATTTGATACCCCCCCACGGTTACATCAATACAATCTGAAGTGTCGAGCCATTTCTTTATTATACTGATTTCTTCATCGCGAACAACAGCCGGCTTCCCTAGCCAAAATAAATACCGAACTGCTCCAACGGATTGAAATACGGAGTTCCGCTCTGATTCCGCTAACTGAACAAAAACATAGGAGTTAAAAAGAGGTACTTCCACTTTTTTCTTTCGATCGGACCATTGTCGGACTTGAGTAATCAAAGGACAATAGCACTCTATTCCACTATTTTTTAATTGTTCTGCTACTTTTTTCTCCCATTTGGGTTTTGTATACACTACATACCAATTCATCTTATGTTTTGTATTGCAATAAAAATGCGTTTCTTTTTATTGATTCTGTTTTCTACTCTTTTAAATCTTCTTTAGAATGAAAATCATTTCATCCAATCAAACAAAAATCGCTACTTCCTTATTTAAGAGCCTACCGCTTGATATACAAATCCAATTGCCTCTAAGTTAGGGCCATTTAATAAATTTCTACCATCAAAAACAAAAGCTGGCTTTTGCATGGAATCATAAATTTTTTGCCAATCATAGGTTATAAATTCATCCCACTCTGTCAGTACAGCAATGGCATGTGCATTTTGGCAGGCTTCATACGGATCTGTAAATGAAGTGATGCTATTAGCATTACTGTCTGCTGTTCTGGTTTCTAAATAATTTAAATCATCCAAGATTTTTTTATTGGAAACCTTTGGATCATAGACGGCAATTTTTGCGTGCTCATTGATCAAATCATCAGCAACATAAATAGCAGCCGATTCTCTGGTATCATTAGTATCTTTTTTGAATGCCCAGCCCAAAAACGCGATTTTTTTGTCGGAAACCGTGTTGTAAAGCGTTTGAACTATGTTATTGGAAAACCGTTTTTTCTGATGGTCATTCATTATGATTACTTGTTCCCAATAATCTGCTACTTCATTTAATCCATACGATTTTGCGATGTACACTAAATTCAGAATGTCTTTTTGAAAGCAAGAACCTCCAAACCCTACCGACGCTTTTAGAAACTTTGACCCTATTCTGCTGTCCATCCCAATAGCTTTAGCCACTTCATTGACATCGGCTCCCGTTTTTTCACAAAGTTCCGACATGGCATTAATGGAGGAAATCCGTTGTGCCAAGAAAGCATTAGCAGTAAGTTTTGACAATTCTGAAGACCAAACATTTGTGGTCAATATTTTATCCTCCGGAACCCAATTGGCATACACATCCACTAATGCTTGGATTGCTTTGCGACCTTCCTCTGTGGCATCACCACCTATCAATATCCGATCTGGGTTTAACAAGTCTTGAACTGCAGTTCCTTCGGCTAAAAATTCTGGGTTAGACAATATTTGAAATTGCACCCCATTACCGGTATTATCCAAAATACTTTTAATCGCTTCGGCAGTTCTTACGGGAAGTGTCGATTTCTCCACTACAATTTTATTGTCTTTGGCTACTCTGGCGATTTGTCTGGCGCACAATTCTATGTATTTTAAATCGGCGGCCATACCTTTTCCTTTTCCGTAGGTTTTTGTGGGTGTATTAACCGAAATAAAGATAATTTGAGCTTCGGCTATGGCCTTGTCAACATCGGTGGAAAAAAATAAATTTCTTCCTCTCGCTTCCCCAACAATCGCGTCCAAGCCAGGCTCATATATTGGTATATTATGTACATTCTCATCATTCCAAGCTGCAATACGTTCTGCATTCAAATCCACAACGGTAACTTGTATTTGCGGACATTTTTGTGCTATAACTGCCATAGTGGGACCACCAACGTATCCTGCTCCTATGCAACAAATTTTTGTGATTTTCATTTCTTCTTTTTTATATTCTTTGTTGGTCATCGGTTTTCTGTTTTCTGTTTTCTGTTTTCGGTTTTCGGTTTTCGGTTGTCCGTTGTCGGTTTTCGGTTGTCTGTTTTCGGTTTTCTGTTTTCTGTTTTCGGTTGTCCGTTGTCGGTTTTCGGTTTTCGGTTCTCGGTTTTCGGTTTTCGGTTTTCGGTTTTCCGTTTTCAGTTTTCCGTTTTCCGTTTTCGGTTGTCTGTTTTCCGTTTTCCGTTTTCGGTTCTCCGTTTTCAGTTTTCGGTTGTCCGTTTTCTGTTTTCGGTTGTCCGTTGTCGGTTTTCGGTTTTCGGTTTTCTGTTGTCTGTTTTCGGTTTATTAACGAGTATCTTCTATTTTTATTTGCTAGCTATTCTCAATCCGCAACTATTCGTGTAATAACAGAAAACTCATATCGGATAACTCAAAACATAAAACAGATAACCCATATCACATAACCCACAACAGATAACTCATAACAGATAACAGACAACTCATAACAGATAACAGATAACAGACAACTCACAACAAATAACGCATAACAGATAACTCATAACAAACAATTCTTTACTCAAATTTATTCCAATTGCTTTCAACATAGCGTAAAAATGAAAATAATTTTGCGCCTAATATATCGTACTCTTTTTGTAAAGTAATCATTTCAGTTGATACATTTGGATAGAGAACTGCTAACTTCTCTAGATGACAAATTGTTTCCAAATTACTTGCATGAGAATATGTTAAAAACTTTATAAAATCCATCTTATATCTTTTTCTACCATATCCCTCCACAATATTAGTTGCCACAGAATCAGAAGACCTTCTAATTTGGCTGCCTAATTCATATAATTCATACTTTGGTAATTGTAACGAAAGCCGATGTGTTCTATAAAACAATGCTAACGCCAAAGTGTATATATCTAAATCCTTGTAGCTTTTCATATTTACTGTTTTCTGTTTTCTGTTTTCTGTTTTCGGTTGTCGGTTGTCCGTTTTCTGTTTTCTGTTTTCTGTTTTCGGTTGTCCGTTCTCGGTTTTCGGTTTTCCGTTTTCGGTTCTTCGTTTTCCGTTTTCTGTTGTCTGTTTTCGGTTTATTAACGAGTATCTTCTATTTTTATTTGCTAGCTATTCTCAATCCGCAACTATTCGTGTAATAACAGAAAACTCATATCGGATAACTCAAAACATAAAACAGATAACCCATATCACATAACCCACAACAGATAACTCATAACAGATAACAGACAACTCATAACAGATAACAGATAACCCACAACAGATAACCTATAACAGACAACTCACAACAGATAACTCACAACAGATAATAGACAACTCACAACAAATAACGCATAACAGATAACTCATAACAAACAATTCTTTACTCAAATTTATTCCAATTGCTTTCAACATAGCGTAAAAATGAAAATAATTTTGCACCTAATATATCGTACTCTTTTTGTAAAGTAATCATTTCAGTTGATACATTTGGATAAAGAACTGCTAACTTCTCTAGATGACAAATTGTTTCCAAATTACTTGCATGAGAATATGTTAAGAACTTTATAAAATCCATCTTATATCTTTTTCTTCCATAGCCCTCCACAATATTAGTTGCCACAGAATCAGAGGACCTTCTAATTTGGCTGCCTAATTCATATAATTCATACTTTGGTAATTGTAACGAAAGCCGATGTGTTCTATAAAACAATGCTAACGCCAAAGTGTATATATCTAAATCCTTATAGCTTTTCATATTTTCGGTTTTCGGTTGCTCGTTTTCGGTTGTCGGTTGTCCGTTTTCTGTTTTCGGTTGTCGGTTTTCGGTTGTCGGTTCTCCGTTTTCGGTTGTCCGTTGTCCGTTTTCGGTTTTCCGTTCTCGGTTCTCGGTTTTCGGTTGTCTGTTTTCGGTTCTCGGTTTTCGGTTGTCTGTTTTCCGTTTTCTGTTTTCGGTTGTCGGTTTTCGGTTGTCGGTTTTCGGTTGTCGGTTTTCGGTTGTCGGTTCTCCGTTTTCGGTTGTTCGTTGTCCGTTTTCGGTTTTCCGTTCTCGGTTCTCGGTTTTCGGTTCTCGGTTCTCGGTTCTCGGTTTTCTGTTGTCCGTTTTCTGTTTTCGGTTGTCGGTTGTCGGTTGTCGGTTTTCTGTTCTCGGTTTTCGGTTTTCTGTTCTCGGTTGTCCGTACTCGGTTTTCGGTTCTCCGTTTTCTGTTGTCTGTTTTCGGTTTATTAACGAGTATCTTTTGTTTTTATTTGCTGGCTATTCTCAATCCGCAACTATTCGTGTAATAACAGAAAATTCATAACGGATAACTCAAAACATAAAACAGATAACCCACAACAGATAACAGACAAATCATAACAAATAACAGATAACTCATAACAGATAACTCATAACAGATAACTCATAACAGATAACTCATAACAGATAACTCATAACAGATAACAGATAACTCATAACAGATAACAGATAACTCATAACAGATAACTCATAACCCATAACACATAACCCACAACAGATAACAGATAACTCATAACCCACAACAAATAACCCACAACTCATAACAGACAACTCATAACAGATAACAGACGACAAAAATCTTCTATCTTAAATTATTCCAATACCATCCAACCGCTTCTTTTAGCCCTTCCTGCATGGAATATTGTGGATCGTATCCCAGCAAATCCTTTGCTTTATCAATACTAGCTAACGAATGTGGAATATCTCCTGCTCTATTGGGACCGTATTCTACGCTAACAGTACCAATACGCGGATCGTATTCTGATAAATATTCTTTCAAATAATCTACTAAATTATTCAACGTATTTCGGTCGCCATAAGCCGTGTTATAAATCGTATTCACAGCCTCTGGGTTGGTTGTTAACATCGCTAGCTCATTCATTTGAATGACATTGTCAATGTAAGTAAAATCCCTAGAATAGTTCCCGTCTCCATTTATTTTTGGACTTTCTAATTGCATCAATTGCATAACAAATTTTGGGATAACCGCAGCATAAGCGCCATTAGAATCCTGCTTTCTTCCAAACACATTAAAATAACGCAAACCAATCGTTTCTAAACCATACGTTTTACTAAAAATTTCGGCATACAACTCATTAACATATTTCGTTATGGCATAAGGAGAAAGTGGCTTTCCTATTACCTCTTCCACTTTTGGCAAAGATTCTGAGTCTCCATAAGTAGAGGAACTTGCCGCATATATAAAACGTTTTACTTTTTCATCACGTGCTGCTACTAACATATTCAGAAAACCGGTCACATTCACATCATTAGTGGTTACAGGATCCTTCAAAGACCTTGGTACCGAACCTAAAGCTGCCTGATGTAAAACGTAATCTACTCCTTTTACTGCAGTTGCACAATCTATCGCATTGCGAATATCACCTTCTATCAAATTAAAATTAGGATGATTTATAAAGTCTTTCAGATTGTGTCTGTGTCCTGTTGCAAAATTATCCAAACAAACAACCTTATCTCCTTTTGATAAAAAATAATCACACAGATTAGACCCTATAAAACCTGCCCCTCCCGTAATTAAAATGACTTTTTGCATGTCCTCTTTCATTTTATTTTGTTTTAAAACCAACCCGCTACTGCCTTGGCTTTTTTAATATTTTTTGTGCTATTTTTTGATAAATACTCTTTGGCTTTTCTTCTTCATAATAACCATTAGCATACGTTCCATAGCCGTAGCCGTAGCCGTAGCCGTACCCATAACCAGTTCCGTATTTTGCTTTATTTTCTAATCCATTTAAAATAATGCTGGTATTGTTCAGCTCTCCACGTTTCACCCTATTGTTTAACAAAGTAATCATGTCTTTTTTAGTAAAGTTCTGTCTTACAATGTACAGCGTCACGTCACAATATTGCGCCAGTTCTAACGCATCAGAAACCAACCCTACTGGCGGCGTATCCAAAATAATATAATCGTATTTTTTCTTTAATTCTTCAATTAACGCTCCCATTCCTTCACTCATAATCATCTCTGCAGGATTGGGTGGAATAGGACCTGATAGAATAACGTCCAAATATGGAATATGAGTGTGGTTTATAATTTCATCAACTGTTTTTTGTTTGATTAAATAATTAACGATCCCCACGTCATTGGACAAATTAAATTCGGATGCCAATTTGGGTTTTCTTAAATCAAGACCAATAACTACTGTTTTTTTCTCGCTCAAGGCAAATACGGTAGCGATGTTTATCGAGCAAAATGTTTTTCCCTCGCCACTG
This sequence comes from Flavobacterium sp. CG_9.1, assembly GCF_015751645.1. Classification (NCBI taxonomy): domain Bacteria; kingdom Pseudomonadati; phylum Bacteroidota; class Flavobacteriia; order Flavobacteriales; family Flavobacteriaceae; genus Flavobacterium; species Flavobacterium sp. CG_9.1. The sequence continues at coordinate 42,346 of NZ_JADOVC010000019.1, read as the reverse complement.
ACCGAAGAAGTGATCATCAAGGTTTTGGCTCCATCTACATTTTGTTGTTTGTACAAAAACTGAAGCGACGAACGAATGGCTCTAAAGGACTCCGATAAAGCAGATTTAGGCCGATCATAAACGGCCAAATTAGTATGCTCTCTATTTACTCCAACGACTCCTATTAAAGGAATTTTTGTCATTTTGCTGATGTCTTCCGTATTTTGAACCGAATTATTGATAAAAAAAACAGCAAAGACAAAAATCAACGGAAAAAGAATTCCCAGAAATAAAGCCAGTACATAATTCACAGAGGTTTTGGGACCAATCAAGCCTCCACCCACATCTTTGGCAGGATCTATAAAATGAACATCGGAAAGATTGGCTGCTTTAACAATATCTGCTTCGCTTCTTTTTTGCAAAAAAGTACTATAAATATTATCGCTTAAATCGTATTTCCTTTTGATTTTTATGAGCTCTTGTTGGTCCTCGGGAAGTTGTTTTATGGTACTCTCTGTTTCATTGATTTTACTGCTAACCATGGCTAAATCATACTGTAATGAGGATTTAGCGGTGGCGATGTTCTCCAGCAATACATTTTTAACGGCTTCCATCTGATTGTCAAAATCTTTGAAAATTTTGTCGCTTTTTACCGCATAAGCCATTTCTGATCTTTGAGTGGATAAGGCGATTAACTTGGAAACATTAACCACAATATTTGGATCTTCGATTCCTGCTACCGATGGTGCCGGTAGTTTTGCATAATTCACGCTATTTTTAAGGTATGTTTTTAAGGAATTATAGTAGGCCATTTTACGATTAACCTCGTCTTTCTTGACATCAAACTCCAAAATCTTCTCTGAGAATTTAGCTCCGCCTTCCTCAATATCATAAATATTCTTTCCCTGTCTAAAGGTTTTCAGCTCGTTTCCCGTTTCCTTTAATTGGGATTCCATTGTAACTAATGTGCTATCTATAAAAGCAATGGTATTTGTAGCAAATTGATTCTTACTATCCAACTGTCTTTTGATAAGCATTTTAACAGTGGAATTCAAATATTCTACCATTCTAGCTTTGTTGGTTCCTTGCATTCCTAAAGTAATGATGGAACCTCCTTTGTCATCTGACTGTACACTGATGCCTTTGTAGCCGGAAACCGTTCCGTCAAAATCGTTAAACTGCACGAAATATTCGTTTCCTTTATAGAAACCAGGATTGTCATTTATTTGTAATTTCCAATTTAAAAAAGGAAGTGCCACTTGTTGTCCGACTTTGTATTTTTTGACAAATTCGCCCGGTTCCACTGCAGTATTACTGTATGTATTATTTGAATAAGTGAGTATAGAAACGCTTGGATTTTCAAATGGGATTCTGATTTCATATTCACTTTCACTGACAAACTTAATCCCTATAAGCGTTCCCGTAAGTTGTCCCTTAGATTTATCAATATTTACGAAAAACGGAACAGCACCGTACGCGTCGACCAAATTATAATCCCCTTGAACCTGGTAATTAATATAATACTGCAGCTTATCCACTACTAACTCGTTATGAGATCGAGACTGCAAGGTGGTTGAAATGGTTTGAACCTGATCAGAGGTGCCACCCCAATTGAAGACCAAACTCGTATTTGACGTAAAAAGCGGATTACTTTCTTCTTTTACGGCAATGAGCGTCTCCATACCATAGATTTTTTCCTTTCGAATATTGACTTGATAAGCAATCGTAAAAGTGATCAATAAACTGATCAAAAACCACTTCCAATAACTCCCGATTTTTATTAAGAACCCTTTAAAGTCAAAACTGACTTGATTTTCAAAAATCGAAAAATCTTTTATATCTAACATTTTTTAATTTTAGTTTTTAATTTTTTAACAGCAAGAAAGTCGTTGTAGCTAGTGACAACAGTGTGATAATTGTTCCCAATGATTCGATTCCCGTTTTTCCAGTTCCCCACGTTTTCTGTTTGAGTGGCTTGATGTATACGTAATCGTTAGGCTGCAAGTAAAAATAAGGGGACCGCATTACATTGATATCCGTTAGATCAAGATCATGCATTTCAACTCCTGTTGGTGTTTTTCTCATGATTGTAACTTCTTTTCTATTTCCCGTAATGGTAATATCTCCAGCATTTGCAATAGCTTCCATGATATTCACATGCTCTTGAAACAAGGTCTTTGTGCCAGGACCGCCTATTTCCCCATTGATTGTATATCGAAAACCCGCTAGTTTTACGGTCACGAAAACATTTGCCTCTTTGTTGAAATATTCCGCTAATAATTGCTTTTCAAGCCGTATCCTTACTTCATCTAGCGTGTAACCAATCACGTTTAAATCCCCCAAAACAGGGACTCTAATCATACCATGGTCATCAACTGTAAAACCATCAAAATACAATCCCGATTCCGACTTACCTGCTACACTACCTTCGTTGGAAGGGCTAAAGATAGCCACTAATTTAGGATCGATGGCTTTTATAGTAATACTCAACACATCATTGATCTGCAATCGATAGGGCTTTGCTTCTACTGCTGCGATGGTAGCTTCTGGTTGCGAATTATCTTTTTTCTGCAGATAAATTAAATCCTTAGTTGGGATACACGAGGAAAGCAACACACTAGTAACTAGCAATAAATAGAGTACGGATCTGCTCATTTTTAATATTTTTTAAGCGACAAATATAGCTTTTCATTTACGATTTAAAAAGCATCGCTATTCTTTACGTGTATTAATTGTTTTTAAAAGACTTTTCAAATGGAATTCGATGTAAAATACTTCTTCCCAGGGTAACTTCATCAGCATATTCCAGTTCGTCCCCTACTGAAATTCCTCTAGCAATTGTTGAAATAAGTATCTCACAGTCCGTTATTTGCCGGTAAATATAAAAATTAGTAGTATCCCCTTCCATCGTGGAGCTTAAGGCAAAAATAATTTCATTCACTACACCCAACTTTACTTTTTCAACTAAAGTGGTTATGTTTAATTGGCTGGGGCCAACGCCATCAATAGGTGAAATTTTGCCGCCCAGCACATGATAAATCCCTCTAAACTGCCCGGTATTTTCAATTGCCATGACATCGCGAATGTCCTCAACAACACATATTATCTGGTGATTACGGCTTTTATTTGCGCAAATTTCACACAGCACACTATCCGAAATGTTGTGGCAACTCTCGCAGTACTTAATATCTTCCCGCATTGCAACCAAAGCTTGTGACAAAAAACCGGTTTGCTCTTTGGGCTGTTTTAACAAATGTAAAACCAATCGCAATGCTGTTCGTTTACCAATTCCTGGTAACTGAGACATTTCATTCACTGCTTTCTCTATTAATTTCGAAGAAAATTCCATAACTGCAAAAGTAGTCAATTAGATAATTCGAAGAATTAGAAAATGAGATAATGAGGAAAAAGCACTAAAGAATTTACTTTGATAACAAGCGGAGCTTGAGGTCCGCCATTTAAACAATACTTTTTATCGTCTCAGCGGAGAATCTCATTAGCATTTTCTTCAACAAAGTGGCGTCCTTCCTCTGGAGAGCGTTAAGATGAAGACGTACCGGTTTTCAAATAAACAAATTCCCGATTCAACGATTAACCAAAAAATCGTATTTTGGTCACTTCAAACTCAGCAAATGGCACCAAGCACTATCCTACTCCTTATTATCGTTTATTTTGGCATTTTATTTTTGATTTCACACTTTGTCAGCAAAAAAGACAGCGGAAATGATGCTTTTTTTAAAGCCAACAAGAATTCAAAATGGTATTTAGTAGCTTTTGGAATGATTGGAACGGCACTTTCTGGAGTCACATTCATTTCGGTTCCCGGGGAAGTAGGATCGCCAAATGGGGAGCAATTCAAGTATTTTCAATTTGTTTTAGGAAATGCAATTGGTTTTGTCATTATTGCCAAAATACTCTTGCCGCTATATTACCGCTTGAATCTAACTTCGATTTACAGCTATATCGAACAGCGATTGGGCATATATTCCTATAAAACTGCCGCCACCATTTTCTTGATTAGCAGAACCATCGGCTCATCGTTTCGACTGTATCTTGTGGTGATTGTTCTACAGCGCTATGTTTTTGACTTTTACGGAATCCCATTTGCCGTTACCGTTTTGATTTCGCTAGCTTTAATATTTGCTTATACCTACCGCGGCGGATTGAAAACCATTATCATCACGGACACATTACAAACTTTCTTCTTGGTCACTTCCGTTTTTTTGACCATTTACTTCATCTGCAAAAGTTTAAACTTTGGTATTTTTGACGCTTTTGAAGCAGTAAAAAACAGCAATTATTCGAAAGTCTTTTTCTTTGACGATTTTGTATCGAATAAATTTCATTTTGTCAAACAAATTCTGGGAGGGATTTTTGTCACCATTGCTATGGTTGGCTTAGATCAGGATTTAATGCAAAAGAACCTGAGCTGCAAGAACATTGGCGAAGCCCAAAAAAACATGTTTACCTTTACTGGAATATTTGTACTAATCAACATTTTCTTTTTAAGTGTGGGCGCCCTGCTTTACATTTATGCGAATAAAAATGGAATTGCAGTCCCTACCGACCTAATAACTGGAAAACCCAGAACCGATTTACTTTTTCCAGAAATTGCTTTTCATCATTTGACGCTAATTCCATCCGTCATTTTTTTATTGGGATTGACCGCCGCTACCTTTGCGACCACAGACTCCGCATTAACGGCTCTGACGACCTCGTTTTGCGTCGATTTTTTGGGTATGGATAAAGCGGAGAACCGAAACAAACCCAACGTAGTGCGCAATAGACATTATGTCCATATTGCCTTTTCATTTTTAATGTTTCTGGTGATTGTATTTTTTAACACAATCAATGACAGCTCTGTGGTTGGAGTGATTTTTAGGGTAGCATCGTATACGTATGGCCCACTATTAGGACTGTATTGCTTTGGGTTGTTTGCCAAATCAAAAACGGTCAAAGATAAATTTGTACCATGGATCTGTCTATTGGCTCCAGCGCTAACCTACTTTATAAGCGAAAATTCAAAGACCTTATTTTTTGGATACGTATTTGACAATGAACTCATCATCCTAAATGGACTTATAACTTATTTTGGATTGCTATTGATAAGCAAACCTATCGCAGCGGAAAGACGGATTTAAAATACTGCACGAAGATTCCCAAAGCAACACTAAATTCTATGATACACCATTTATAATCTTGAGAAGAAAATCCCTTGACTCTTTTTGACTATTCAATCTTGTTCTTTTTAAATTCCAAATATTCACCTTGAGATTTTTACTATTGAAATGCAGTACTGATGCAAAACAAACCGTTTAAATCCTAACAATTCAGGTTAATTCCGATGTTCCTAGCCCTGATAAAAATGGAAATCCTTTTGATTAAAAAACAGTACTTTTTTCTCATAAAAAAAGAGCGACCAACGGAAGCTCCTTTTTATATGTAGAAAAAGACTGTTTTTAATCAAAAGATTGAAATGAATAGCAGGAAATAGCTTCAAAAAAAACTAATACTGATTTGTGGCTAATAAAACCAATGTACAAGCCACTTCTACTTTAATATCGTTCAATTTTAGCAACTGATAGAATTCTGGATTTTCTGTACCGGGATTAAAAATAACCCGTTTCGGTTTTGCCTCTACGATATAATTATAATAATCACGCTGACGCGTTGGATTTAAATATAAGGTAACGGTATCGATATTTTTTAATGGAATGGCTTTAGTCTGGATTTTAACCCCCGCAACTTCACCAGCATTTTGACCTAGCGCAAGCACGGAATGCCCTTTATCTACTAACATTGATATGGCTTTGAACGCATATCTATCTGGTTTCGTTGTTGCTCCAAGAACCAAGGTTTTTTTACTCTTTATCATTTTCTTTAATTGTATTTGGCAAAAGTAATCAAAAAGGTTTGTTCGTTTAACAATTTTACGGTTTAGTTCTCAAAGCAATAAAAAACAGTAGCTTAACTTTAAAAAGCAAAAAAAGAGTATTTTTACAGTCTTAAAAACAAAATATGGATTTATTTATTTATCTGTTTGTCGCTCTTTTTTCAGTTTTAAACCCTATTGGTACGGTTCCCATCTTTGTGGGCCTTACGCAAAATGACACCAAAAAAGAACGTTCTAGAATTTCTTTATGGACGGCGATAAATGTATTTATTATCCTAATTGTCTCTTTTTTTATAGGCCAATATGTTTTGATTTTCTTTGGTATCAGTATCGATGCCTTGCGAATAGCTGGAGGAATCATTATTGTAAACTCTGGATTTTCGTTGCTTTCGGGAGAATTTAATAAAAAGAGGGGAATCAATAAAAAAGCAGAATCTGATGCTCAAAAAAGAAATGACATTGCCTTAACACCGCTTGCCATTCCTATGCTTGCTGGACCGGGTTCCATATCATTACTTATTGCATTTTATCAGGAACACAATTCAACGATGGAGATTTTAATTTCTTCAATCGCTATTCTTGCTATTGCAGTGACCATATTTTTAATCCTTAAAAGCGCGCATTATTTAGCAAAAATACTGGGAGTATCCGGCATTGTTGCCATATCGAGAATCGTAGGATTCATTGTAATTGCGATAGGAATACAATATATTGTAAGTGCAATTATCAATATTATAAAAGGGAATCTCTCCTAAAGTAAAGCCATAAAAAAACCGGATAATAATTTTATCCGGTTTTTCTTTATTTCCTAGGCAGGAAAATCTCTGCCATCATACATCTGGCGCTTCCGCCACCGCACGCTTCAATTGTATCTAAGCTCGAACTCAAAATTTCAGCATGTTTTTCTAATTGTTCGATCTGCTTTGGCGTTAACGCTTGATGCGCTGCAGCACTCATTACTAAATATCTTTTATCATTACTTCCACGAACTTCAAGCATATTCCCTGCAAAATTGTTCATTTGGGCTTCAGTAATTACAATAATTTCTTTGCCATTTTCCTTAAGATTATCAAGAACCATTTTGCGTTCTTTTTTATCATCAATACAATCCGAACAAATTACAGCAAAAGTTTCGCCTAAGCACATCATTACATTGGTGTGATAAATTAGTTTTCGTTCTCCATCGACGGTTTGAAAAGCTTCAAAAATTAAGGGAGCATAATCAAAATCTTCGCAAAATTCGATAAACAATTCTTCATCTGCTCTTGGTGACAAAGCGCAATAAGCTTTACTATTTTCTCTGTCTAAAAGTAAACTTCCTGTTCCCTCTAAGAAAAAACCATCTTCCTCTGCCGATGTGTAGTCTACAATATTATTGATAACAAAACCTTTGTCCTCCAACATATCTAGAATTTCTTCACGACGTTCTTCACGACGATTTTCGGCAAACATGGGATACAATACCACATCACCATTCTCGTGAAATGAAATCCAATTGTTAGGAAAAATGCTGTCAGGCGTATCCGGACTCAAGGTATCATCCACAACGGTTACATCTACACCCACTGCTCTTAATTTCTCGACAAAAACATCAAATTCTTGTTGCGCCTTTGCATTTACGGTTGCTGGCAACAAACCGTCCAGTACTTTTTGGTAATAATTGTTAACTGCGGTTTGTTCGTTCATTCGAAACGCAACGGGGCGAATCATAACTATAGAATTTGTGGTTTGTTTCATGATTTTTATTTTATTTTTTGTTGCAACGCATTGCATTGCGTCTCTCCTACTATGCGCCTCTATCTAAAATTAATCCCTTTTTAAAGGTAAAGTCGTACATCGCAATAACCCTTCCTGTTTTGCGATTTCTGCGTACGGAATCTCTTCTACCACAAAACCGTTTGCACGCAACCAATTGTTAAGTCGCGTAAAATTTCTTTCAGAAACTACTACATTGGTATCGATAGAAAAAACATTCGAATTCATGTGGTACATTTCGTCTCTAGTGATGTGAAATAAATTGTCTTTTCCAAAAAGATGAACTAAAAACAAATAGTCTGCTTCCTCCCGGAATCCGTTCTTGTAAATAATCCCTTTATCATTCCCCACTGGTTGAAAACAACAATCTAAATGCAAGGCATTATCACGGGCGTCAATTTTAGATTTAACCAAATCAAATTCTTTGACAATTTTATTTGGAAACAGATCTTTAATATATTGAACTCCTTGCAGGTTTGTTCGTGCAGTGATGTACTCTTTATAATCACTTCCTTTATAAGTGCCAATAAAAATATACTCATTCCACAACATAACATCACCTCCTTCGATATGAACTTCCTCAGGTGGACGGACCACTTTTTTAGGATTAATTTGATCAATGATGTATTGAATCGCATCTAATTCTCGTTCGCGATTTGGTAGAATATTAGATTTTACAAAAACATCATCAATAACAAAACCAATATCCCTAGTAAATATTTGATTGTAATTTTCAATCTGCTCTGGACGAAAAACCGTGACGTCATATTTTTTCAACACCGTATTAAATGCCTCCATTTCATTAACCATATCCTGTTCCTTTGGGTAGGTTCCCGCTAAGATATGCTCTAATGATTTCGGATCGTAGGCCTCTTCAGCCTTTGGAGTAGGTCCATTATCAACGGCCGAACCAAGCACTACTGCCCTCAGTTTCGAAGTTTCATTATTTACCTTTAATTCTAACATATCTTTTTAGCTTTTGGCAAATATAAAAAAAGCTTCACAAATTCGTGAAGCTTTTTAAACTGATTTTATCTTTTATCTGTTGGGACAAAATCCCTCAAAGGATGTCCGGTATAAATTTGTCTTGGTCTTCCTATTGGCTCTTTATTTTCACGCATTTCTTTCCATTGTGCGATCCAACCTGGTAAACGACCTATGGCAAACATCACCGTAAACATATCTGTAGGAATCCCTAATGCTCTGTAGATGATCCCAGAATAGAAATCAACATTTGGATATAAATTTCTTGATTTAAAATATTCGTCTTCCAGAGCAGCTTCTTCTAGTTTTTTAGCTATGGCAAGGATTGGATCCTCAACTCCCAATGTGGCTAAAACCTCATTGGCAGCTTTCTTGATAATTTTTGCTCTTGGATCGAAATTTTTATAAACTCTATGGCCAAAACCCATTAAACGGAAGGGATCATTTTTATCTTTGGCTTTCGCCATGTATTTATCAGCATCACCACCATTTCTATGAATTTCCTCTAACATTTCCAGCACCGCTTGATTTGCTCCACCATGCAATGGTCCCCAAAGTGCAGAAACTCCTGCCGATATTGAAGCAAACAATCCTGCGTGAGAGGATCCTACCATCCTAACAGTAGAGGTAGAACAGTTCTGTTCGTGATCACCGTGAAGTATGAATAATTTATCCAATGCATCGATAACTATAGGATTTGCAGTGTACGGCTCAGTAGGTAATTCGAACATTAATCGCATAAAGTTTTCAACATATCCTTTGGTATTATCATAATAATTCAAAGGATAACCCATGCTTTTTCTGTAGGTCCAAGTTGCTATTACCATGAATTTACCCATAGTTTTACAAACGGCCTCATACATTTCTTTTTCATTATCAACATTAACCGATTTCGGGTTAAATGCAGTCAATGCACTCGTCAAAGCTGCTAAAACGCCCATTGGATGCGCTGTTTTAGGAAAGCCATCAATGATGCTCTTCATCTCTTCATTAACCAAAGTGTATTTCCTGATATCAGTTTCAAATTGCGCTAACTGCTTCATGTTTGGCAATTCTCCAAAAATCAAAAGGTAAGACACTTCTAGAAAATCAGCTTTTGCTGCTAAATCTTCTATTGAATAGCCTCTATAACGAAGAATTCCTAATTCTCCATCAAGAAAAGTGATATCACTTTTGCAGGAACCTGAATTTTTATAGCCCGGATCAAGCGTAATAATACCGGTTAAATCACGTAATTTGTTAATATCGATGGCAACTTCGTTTTCACTCCCTACGACTACAGGAAGCTCAATTTTCTTTCCATCAATTTCTAATGTTGCTATTTTTGACATAATATATTGAAAATAAACTTTTAAAATAATAATTTATCAAATCTAGGGAATTAAACACTAATTAAAAAGAGAATTCCACAACGAAATTGTTAAATATTACCAAAAAAAGCCACTCACAGTACGTGAATGGCTTTAAATAAAAATATCGTAGGAATTTATTTTATTTTGAAAGCATTTTTACCAGGAAAATAAGCAGTATCGCCCAATTCTTCTTCAATCCTAAGCAATTGATTGTATTTAGCCATACGATCCGATCGTGAAGCAGAACCTGTTTTAATTTGACCACAATTTAAAGCTACTGCTAAATCTGCAATCGTATTGTCTTCTGTTTCTCCCGAACGATGTGACATTACGGATGTATATCCTGCATTTTTAGCCATATTTACAGCCGCAATAGTTTCAGTCAAAGTCCCTATTTGATTTACCTTAATAAGAATAGAATTAGCAATTCCTTTTTCTATACCTGTTGACAAACGCGTTACGTTGGTAACGAATAAATCATCTCCAACTAATTGCACTTTATCTCCAATTTTATCAGTTAATAACTTCCATCCCTCCCAGTCATTTTCATCCATACCGTCTTCGATAGAAATAATTGGATATTTAGAGGCTAGTTCCGCTAAATAATCCACTTGCTCCGCAGAAGATCTAATCTTACCTGTTTCACCTTCAAATTTAGAATAATCATACTTACCATTTACATAAAACTCTGCTGCAGCACAATCCAAAGCGATCATGATTTCATCACCAAAACTATACCCTGCGTTTTCAACTGCTTTTTTGATGGTGTCCAAAGCATCTTCAGTACCTCCAGGAAGATTTGGTGCAAAACCACCTTCATCACCTACAGCAGTAGAAAGTCCTCTATCATGTAATACTTTTTTCAAACTATGAAAAATTTCTGTCCCCATTTGCATTGCGTGGGAGAAAGAAGTTGCTTTCACAGGAAAAATCATAAATTCTTGAAAGGCGATCGGCGCATCAGAATGTGATCCTCCGTTGATAATATTCATCATCGGCACTGGTAATGTGTTTGCAGAAACACCACCTACATATCTATACAGTGGCAAACCCAATTCATTTGCAGCAGCTTTGGCTACAGCCAAGGAAACTCCTAAAATTGCGTTTGCACCCAAGTTTGATTTATTAGGGGTACCATCCAAATCAATCATCATTTGATCAATCAGATTTTGCTCAAAAATTGAAACTCCTAAAAGCTCATCAGAAATAAGGGTATTCACATTTTTCACTGCATTCAAAACTCCTTTTCCAAGGTAAGCCTTTCCTCCATCACGCAACTCCATTGCTTCATGCTCTCCAGTTGATGCTCCAGAGGGTACTGCAGCTCTTCCTAAAACACCATTATCTGTAATTACATCTACTTCTATTGTAGGATTTCCTCTAGAATCGAAAATTTGTCTTGCGTGAATTTTGATAATTATACTCATATACCGAATTTTTAAATTTTAAAACACAAATATATTCTATCTTTTTGATTCATTTTATGAAAACAACGAATCTTATTAACGAAAACGTTGTAATTATTTGTAGAAAACAGATACCTCCAGTTTTGAATAAAAAAGATGATGAAAAATTTCATAATTTTCCTTTACCGCAATCTAAAACTATAAAATATAATTAAAACTCAAAAACTGAAAGTTCGAAAAAGAATTTAGTGCTGCACATACCTTACTAAATTGATGAAAATTAATTACCAATAGTGATCATTTTAAACTTCCGTACAATTCCTTTTCGGCTTCCAAAAAAAAGGTTTTAGTGATTTAAGTCTAATCCATCAGTAGAAAATTTAATTCTAACTTAACTGAGAAGAAGAGACCAGATAAATGCCATACTATCAAAAAAAAGAAATACAACCTTTTGCCGCGGAAAACGAACCGAATTTTAAATACAAAAAGCATAATTAGCGATAGCCATCAATCTGTAAAATCGGCATTAAAACGTAAATCATAACACATAATTTCAGTAATAAAAGACGTGTATAGTAGTTCAATACCAATTTAAAAATAAAAAGGGATTGACTTTTTGACAAAAGACAATCCCTAAATATTTTAATATGAAGCATTTAATACTGTATGGCTACTAAAAAAAGTTACCCTTTAATATTCTCAATAAATTGATCAAATAAATAAGAGGAATCATGAGGACCTGGACTGGCTTCCGGATGGTACTGAACTGAAAAACAGTTTTTATTTTTCATACGCATTCCCGCTACAGTTCCATCATTGAGATGCACATGTGTAATTTCTAACTCCAGATGGTTGTCTAATTCTTCTTTATTTACGGCAAAACCATGGTTTTGAGAAGTTATTTCACCTTTTCCAGTAACAATATTTTTCACAGGATGGTTTATACCTCTATGGCCATTAAACATTTTGTATGTCGAAACTCCGTTGGCCAAACCAATAACTTGATGTCCAAGACAGATCCCAAATAAAGGTTTATTATTTTCAATAATTACTTTGGCTACTTCAATCGCACTTGAAAGTGGCTCTGGATCTCCAGGACCATTAGATAAGAAATAACCATCCGGATTGAAGGACTCCATATCCTGATAGGATGAATTAAAAGGAAAAACTTTTATATAGCAATCTCTTTCAGCAAGATTCCGAAGAATATTCATTTTGATTCCTAAATCAAGAGCCGAAATTTTGAAGGTCGCATTTTCATCACCGTAATAATAAGCTTCCTTGGTAGATACCTTAGAAGCCAACTCTAACCCATTCATGTCAGGAACTTTTGCTAATGCCTCCTTTAACTCTTCCACAGTAGAACCATCCGTACAAATGACTGCATTCATAGCTCCATTTTCACGAATATAACTCACCAAAGCTCTTGTATCAACATCAGAAATGCAAATAAGATTTTGTTCTATAAAGTAATTTTCTAAACTTCCTGATGCGTCTTCGCGTGAATAATTAAAGCTGAAATTTTTACAAACTAAACCTGAGATTTTAATACTGCTAGATTCAATTTCCTTTTCATTTACACCATAATTTCCGATGTGGGCATTGGTCGCCACCATTATTTGACCAAAATAAGAGGGATCTGTAAATATCTCTTGGTAACCAGTCATTCCGGTATTAAAACAAACCTCTCCAAAAGTAGTTCCACTGATTCCAATGGATTTACCGTGAAAAATAGTTCCGTCACTTAGTAAGAGTATCGCGCTTTGTCGTGTTGTATATTTCATTCGTTGATTTCTATTATTTTTTTAATAGTTTCATGGAACTAGAAAAACTGGTTTCATGCGTAGTTAGATATTTTGCAAACTTAATTCTTTAAAGCAATGGTTGCAATGATTTTAAAATTATTATTTTTTAAAAAATATAAAGCAGCTCGAAATTCTTGTTTTAAGAAATCTCACTTTTAGTATAATATCAGCTGCAATAATAGTAAAAAATACTTCGACTCCTAGTTCAGGTCATATCCCAATTCAAATTGGAGATAACAAAACAATTAGAAAAAAGCCACTTAGAAAAGCGAGTCGGATATTCTATTACAAAAAACTGTTCCTGAATCATTTCTTTTAAAAAAATATCAAAAAAAAAGGATAAACTATTATTAGCTTATCCTTGATTTTTATAGAGTGATTATTTTCATAATTACTCAGCAGTATCAGTAGTTGGTTCAGTTTTTTTTGATCCTTCGCTTGCGCTTGAATCTGCAACTGCAGCTTCCGTAGCTTCATCAGCTTTTTTAGCTTTACCACCACGACGACTTTTTGCTTTTTTAACTTCTTTTTTACCACCGTTGTAAAGTTCATTAAAATCTACTAATTCGATCATTGCCATATCAGCATTATCTCCTAAACGATTTCCAACTTTAATGATACGAGTGTATCCACCGGGACGGTCTCCTACTTTAGCGGCAACGTCTCTGAACAGGTCAGTTACGGCATATTTGCTACGCAAGTAAGCAAAAACGATACGACGATTGTGAGTCGTATCTTGTTTTGATTTTGTTATTAAAGGCTCAACAAATTGTTTAAGCGCTTTTGCTTTAGCAACAGTAGTGTTAATACGTTTGTGCTCAATAAGAGAACAAGCCATATTAGCTAACATAGATTTTCTATGTGCAGTCTGTCTGCTTAAGTGATTGAATTTTTTTCCGTGTCTCATTGCTTTATGAAATTTAATCCGCCTAAGCGGATTAGATTATTCTTTATCTAGTTTGTATTTTGCTAAATCCATACCGAAGTTCAAATTTTTAACTGCAACAAGCTCATCAAGTTCAGTTAAAGATTTTTTACCAAAATTACGGAATTTCATTAGGTCATTTTTATTGAACGATACTAAATCACCAAGTGTATCAACTTCAGCCGCTTTCAAGCAATTTAATGCTCTAACAGAAAGATCCATATCAACAAGCTTAGTTTTAAGCAATTGTCTCATGTGTAATGACTCTTCATCATACGATTCTGTTTGTGCAATTTCGTCAGCCTCAAGTGTAATTCTTTCGTCAGAAAACAACATGAAATGGTGAATTAAAACTTTTGCAGCCTCAGTAAGAGCATCTTTAGGATTGATTGATCCATCAGTTTTAATTTCAAAAACTAATTTTTCATAATCTGTTTTTTGCTCAACACGGAAGTTTTCAATCGCATATTTTACATTTTTTACCGGAGTAAAAATTGAATCAGTAAAAATAGTTCCAATTGCAGCATTCTGTTTTTTGTTTTCTTCAGCAGGGACATATCCTCTACCTTTTTCAATTGTTAAATCGAAATTAAGTTTGATTTTACTATCTAAATTACAGATAACTAGTTCTGGATTCAAAACTTGGAAACCTGAAATAAATTTTTGAAAATCACCAGCTGTTAATTGATCTTTACCTGAAACAGAAATAGTAACTGCTTCATTATCTATATCTTCAATTTGACGTTTAAAACGTACTTGTTTTAGATTAAGAATAATTTCGGTAACGTCTTCAACAACTCCTGAAATAGTAGAAAACTCATGATCTACACCTTCAATGCGAACAGATGTAATTGCATAACCTTCTAATGCTGAAAGCAAAACTCTTCTAAGTGCATTACCAACGGTCAATCCGTAACCAGGTTCTAAAGGTCTAAATTCAAACTTACCTTCAAAATCGGTGGAATCGATCATGATAACTTTATCGGGCTTCTGAAAATTAAATATTGCCATAAATTTCGACTAAGTCAATTATTATTTGTTGTACAACTCTACGATTAATTGTTCTTTAATGTTTTCTGGGATCTGAAGTCTAGCTGGTACAGAAACGAAAGTACCTTCTTTAACGTCATTATTCCAAGTAATCCATTCATAAACATGACTTGAATTAGATAAAGAACGTTCGATAGCATCTAAAGATTTAGATTTTTCACGAACAGCAACTTTGTCACCAGGTTTAAGGTGATAAGAAGCAATATTTACTACATCACCGTTTACGGTAACATGTCTATGAGAAACTAATTGTCTAGCGCCTCTTCTAGAAGGAGCGATACCCATTCTAAAAACAACGTTATCTAATCTTGCTTCACACAATTGTAAAAGAACCTCACCAGTAACACCTTTAGTAGCCGATGCTTTTTTGAATAAACCTCTGAATTGTTTTTCTAAAATTCCATAAGAATATTTAGCTTTTTGCTTTTCCATTAACTGGATTGCATATTCAGATTTTTTTCCTCTTTTTTTAGCCATCCCGTGTTGTCCAGGTGGATAATTTCTTTTCTCGAAAGATTTATCATCTCCGAAGATTGCTTCGCCAAATTTACGCGCAATTCTAGTTTTTGGACCAGTATATCTTGCCATTTCTAAAAATTAAATTAAGGTAGAGATTATGAATTCAGGTCATATCCTTCGATAATCGTATATTCTACCTAGTTATACTTAAATATATAATTAAACTCTACGTCTCTTTGGAGGACGACATCCGTTGTGAGGCATTGGAGTAACATCGATAATCTCAGTCACTTCAATTCCACCGTTATGTAAAGAACGGATAGCAGACTCACGTCCGTTTCCTGGTCCTTTTACATACACTTTCACTTTTTTAAGTCCAGCTTCAAGAGCTACTTTACTACAATCTTCTGCTGCCATTTGGGCTGCGTATGGAGTATTCTTTTTAGAACCTCTAAAACCCATTTTTCCAGCTGAAGACCAAGAAATAACTTCACCTTTTTTGTTTGTCAAAGAAATGATGATATTGTTAAAAGTAGCAGAAATATGAGCTTCTCCCGTTGATTCAACGATAACTTTACGTTTTTTTGCAGTTGCTTTAGCCATATTACTTATTATTTAGTTGCTTTTTTCTTGTTAGCAACAGTTTTTCTTTTACCTTTTCTTGTTCTAGAGTTGTTTTTAGTTCTTTGTCCTCTTAATGGAAGACCAGATCTATGACGGATACCTCTATAACATCCAATATCCATTAAACGCTTGATGTTTAAAGAAACTTCAGAACGCAATTCTCCTTCAATTTTGAAAGTCGATACTGCTTCACGAATTGCTCCGATCTCATCATCATTCCAGTCTTGAACTTTTTTATCTTGGCTAACTTGAGCTTTTTCTAAAATCTCAACAGCTCTACTTTTTCCTAATCCAAAGATATAGGTAAGTGCTATAACACCTCTCTTATTTTTTGGGATATCTACCCCTGCTATTCTTGCCATAATTATCCTTGTCTTTGTTTAAATCTAGGATTCTTTTTGTTTATTACGTACAATCTCCCTTTTCTTCGCACAATTTTGCACTCGGGACTTCTCTTTTTTATTGAAGCTCTAACTTTCATTTTGAATATCCTTTAATATCTATAAGTAATTCTTGCTTTTGACAAATCGTAAGGGCTCATTTCTAGTTTCACTTTATCACCAGGTAATAATTTGATGTAATGCATGCGCATTTTTCCAGATATATGTGCGATTACAATATGTCCATTTTCTAACTCTACACGGAACATAGCATTTGATAATGCCTCAATGATTGATCCGTCTTGTTCTATTGCTGATTGTTTTGCCATAAAATTAAGCTACTGCTTTTCTATTTTTACCACTTTTCATTAAACCATCATAATGTTTATTCAACAAATATGAATTGATTTGCTGCATTGTATCTATGGCAACACCAACCATAATTATTAATGAAGTACCTCCAAAAAACATTGCCCAAGACTGCTGAACATCCATAACACTAACAATTATTGCCGGGAACACAGCAATTAAAGCCAGAAATAATGATCCTGGGAACGTTATTAAAGACATCACTTTATCAAGATAATCAGATGTTTCCACTCCAGGTCTAATACCAGGAATAAAACCTCCGCTTCTCTTTAAATCATCTGACATCTTATTAGTAGGAACTGTGATCGCGGTGTAAAAAAATGTAAATACAATTATTAATGTTGCAAATACTAAATTATACCAAAACCCAAACATATTACTAAAAGCACCAACGATTGACTGTGACGCATCTGATTTAGACAAACCAGCTAAAGCTGCTGGTATAAACATGATCGCTTGTGCAAATATAATTGGCATAACTCCTGAAGCATTAAGCTTTAATGGAATCCATTGTCTATTTCCATTCAGCATATCTTGTTCGAAATCACCTGAAGTTGTACGACGAGCATATTGCACTGGAATTCTCCGAACCGCCATTACTAATAGTACACAACAAATAATAACCAGTAACCAGATGATAATTTCAATAACCAGCAACATTGGACCACCATTGTTATTGGTAACCCTAGTTGTAAACTCTTGGATGAATGCTTGTGGCAATCTAGCCAATATCCCAACCATAATCAACAAAGATATACCATTTCCAATTCCTTTATCAGTAATCTTTTCTCCTAACCACATGGCAAAAATTGTACCTGTAACTAAAATAACAACTGATGAAAACAAGAATTCAAATGAATTGAATCCCAATAAAAATGCATTACTAGGTAATGTTCTATATAAATTATAGATATAAGTTGGACCTTGAACTAAAGTAATTCCAATTGTCAACCAACGAGTAATTTGATTAATCTTCTTTCTACCACTTTCTCCATCACTTTGAAGTTTTTGTAAATAAGGAATCGCAATTCCCATCAACTGAACCACAATGGAAGCAGAAATGTAAGGCATAATTCCTAAAGCAAAAACAGAAGCTTGAGAAAATGCACCTCCGGTAAACATGTCAAGAATTGAACCAATTCCTTCTTTGGTTTGCCCAGCTAAATTACCTAACTGTGTAGCATCAATGCCTGGTAGGGTAACTTGAGCCCCGAAACGATAAACTAAAAGTAGACCTAAGGTGATTAGAATTCTATTTTTCAGTTCTTCTATTTTCCAAACATTACTTATTGATTCAATAAATTTCTTCATATTAATAGAAAAATTACATTGTTACAGCTTCTCCACCAGCAGCTTCAATAGCAGCTTTAGCAGTAGCAGTAAATTTGTGAGCGGTTACTTTTAATTTTGCTGTCAATTCACCTCTACCTAAAATCTTAACGATTTCATTTTTAGTAGCTAAACGATTAGCAACATAAACTGTCATATCAACAGTATCTTTAATAACACCATTATCAACTAATAGTTGAAGTGTATCAAGATTTACACCTTCGTAATCTTTACGATTGATGTTTGTAAAACCAAACTTTGGTACACGTCTTTGGAGTGGCATTTGTCCACCTTCAAAACCAATCTTCTTAGAATAACCAGAACGAGATTTTGCTCCTTTGTGTCCTCTTGCAGAAGTACCACCTTTTCCAGAACCTTCTCCTCTACCTAATCTCTTATTTTGATTGTGTGTAGAACCTTCAGCAGGTTGTAAGTTACTTAAATTCATAACAGTATTTGTTATTTAGCTTCTTCAACAGAAACTAAGTGTTTAACTTTATTTATCATCCCAAGGATTGTAGGGTTTGAATCATGCTCTACAACTTGTCCCATTTTACGTAGACCTAAAGCTTCCAATCCTCTCTTTTGAGTAAGAGGACAGTTGATTTTGCTTCTAACTTGTTTTACTAATAATTTAGCCATAATTTCCTAGAATTAACCTTTAAAAACTTTTTCTAAAGAAACGCCTCTTTGTTTTGCAACAGTATAAGCACTTCTCATTTGTAATAAAGCATCAAAAGTTGCCTTAACTACGTTGTGAGGATTCGAAGATCCTTGTGATTTAGATAATACATCATGAATTCCTACTGATTCAAGAACTGAACGAACAGCTCCACCAGCAATAACTCCAGTACCATGAGAGGCAGGAATTAAAAATACACGTGCACCACCAAATTTACCTTTTTGTTCGTGAGGAACTGACTGACCATTCAAAGGAATTTTTACTAAATTTTTCTTAGCATCTTCTACCGCTTTCGCAATTGCTTCAGAAACATCTTTAGACTTTCCTAATCCGTGTCCAACCACTCCGTTTTCATCACCTACAACTACAATAGCAGAAAAACCGAAAGCTCTACCACCCTTTGTAACCTTAGTAACACGATTTACACTTACCAAACGATCTTTTAATTCAAGACCACTTGGTTTTATTAACTCTACATTCTTGTATTTACTATTAGACATACTATATTAGAATTTAAGTCCAGCCGCTCTTGCGCCTTCCGCTAATGATTTAATACGACCATGATACAAATAACCTCCTCTATCGAAAGTTATCACGCTTATCCCAGCTTTTAAAGCTTTCTCAGCAACTAATTTCCCAACTGCTGTAGCAACTTCAATATTCGTACCGTTACCTATTTCTTTTTCTCTTGAAGAAGCCGCCAACAAAGTAACTCCGTTTACGTCATCAATAAGTTGAGCGTAAATTTCTTTGTTACTTCTAAATACAGATAGTCTTGGATTAGTAGCTGTACCACTAATTGACTTTCTAATTCTGAATCTAATTCGTTGTCTTCTTTCAGGTTTTGTTAATGACATAATCTTATTTTTTAAGCTGATTTACCTGCTTTTCTTCTTAATACTTCACCCACAAATTTAACACCTTTTCCTTTGTACGGTTCAGGCTTACGGAAACCTCTGATTTTCGCAGCTACCTGACCTAAAAGTTGTTTGTCAAATGATGTTAATTTAACAATTGGGTTTTTACCTTTTTCAGATATAGTTTCTAAAGTCACTTCAGGAGCAATTTCTAAAACTATATTGTGAGAGTAACCAAGTGCTAAATCTAATTTCTGTCCTTGATTTGAAGCTCTATAACCAACTCCTACCAATTCTAATGACTTAGTAAAACCGTCTGTTACACCAATAATCATGTTATTGATTAAAGATCTGTACAAACCGTGTTTTGCTCTTTGGTCTTTGTGATCAGAAGATCTATCTACTTGAACTAGATCCCCTTCAACTGTTACAGTTACGTCCGAAAACTCCTGAGTTAGTTGACCATTTTTTCCTTTTACCGTAATAATACCGTTAGCAACTGAAACAGTTACTCCTGCAGGAATTGTTACTGGGCTTTTACCTATTCTTGACATCTTATATAGTCTTTAAAATTAGTATACGTAACAAATTACTTCGCCACCAACATTCAATTGTTTAGCTTTCTTTCCAGTCATTAAACCTTTAGAAGTAGAAACAATAGCAATTCCTAATCCGTTAAGGATTCTAGGAATACTTGAAGAACTTGAATATTTACGTAAACCTGGTTTACTAATTCTTTGGATATCTTTAATTACTGACTCCTTAGTATCCTTATCATACTTTAAGGCGATTTTGATTGAACCCTGAACAGCGTTGTCTTCAAATTTGTAACTCAAGATATAACCTTGATCAAATAAGATCTTAGTTATTTCTTTTTTTAGATTAGATGCAGGAATTTCAACAACCTTGTGGTTTGCAGCCACAGCGTTACGAACTCTTGTCAAATAATCTGCAATAGGATCTGTATACATATGTATTAATTTGCGGTCTTGGTTTTCAACAAACGATTTGCCGAACCTTAAACCAATTTATAAATATTTATGATACAGACAAAACGTAAGTTAAGTCTGTATCAGAACGTAATAAATTACGTCTTACCAAGATGCTTTTTTAACACCAGGTATCAATCCATTGTTTGCCATTTCACGAAATGTAACACGTGAAAGACCGAATTGACGCATATACCCTCTTGGTCTACCTGTTAATTTACAACGATTGTGCAAACGAACTGGCGAAGCATTTTTTGGTAACTTTTGCAAACCTACGAAATCTCCAGCTTCTAACAAAGCTTTTCTTTTCTCAGCATACTTAGCTACTGTTTTTTCTCTCTTAACCTCGCGGGCTTTCATTGATTCTTTAGCCATGTCTTAATTCTTTTTAAAAGGTAATCCTAATTCTGTCAATAGAGACTTTGCTTCTTTATCTGTTTTTGCAGTAGTTACAAAAGAGATATCCATTCCTGATATTTTATTTACTTTGTCAATATCAATTTCTGGGAAAATGATTTGCTCTAAAACACCAAGGTTGTAATTTCCTCTTCCGTCAAAACCAGTAGCTTTAATACCACTAAAATCTCTTACACGTGGCAAAGCTGAAGTAATAAGTCTATCTAAAAACTCATACATTCTTTCTCCACGTAAAGTAACTTTTGCTCCAATAGGCATCCCTTTTCTCAATTTAAAAGACGCAACGTCTTTCTTTGAGATAGTAGATATTGCTTTCTGTCCAGTGATCTTTGTTAACTCATCAACTGCATAGTCAATTAATTTTTTATCAGATACAGCTGCACCAACTCCTTTACTTAAAACGATTTTTTCCAATTTAGGAACCTGCATTACGTTTACGTATCCGAATTCCTCTTTAAGAGCAGCAATTACTCTGCTCTTATATTCTTCTTTTAGTCTAGGTATATACTCCATTACTATAGTACTTGATTAGATTTTTTTGAAAATCTTACTTTCTTATCTCCCTCTACTCTAATACCAACTCTAGTTGCTTCCTTAGTTTTAGGATCAATTAAAGAGATGTTAGATATTTGTATAGAAGCTTCTTTCTTTACGATACCACCTTGAGGGCTTTTTGCACTAGGTTTCGTGTGTTTTGAAACCATGTTAACACCTTCAACAATCGCTTTATTTTTCTCTTTGTACACGCGTAACACTTTACCTTCAGCACCTTTGTGGTCTCCAGCAATTACTCTTACGATGTCACCTGATTTTATTTTTAGCTTTATCATCTTAAAACGAATTAAAGCACTTCTGGTGCTAATGATACAATTTTCATGAATTGTTTTTCACGAAGTTCTCTTGCTACGGGTCCAAAAACACGAGTCCCTCTCATTTCACCTGCAGCATTCAAAAGAACACATGCATTGTCATCGAAACGGATATAAGAACCATCGGCTCTTCTCACTTCTTTTTTGGTACGTACAACAACTGCAGTTGAAACAGCTCCTTTTTTAACGCTTCCGTTAGGGGCTGTATCTTTGATAGAAACTACAATCTTGTCACCAACAGAGGCATACCTTCTTTTGGTACCTCCTAAAACACGGATAGTTAAAACTTCCTTTGCTCCAGTGTTATCTGCTACTTTTAGTCTTGATTCTTGTTGTACCATAATTATTTAGCTCTTTCTAAGATTTCAACTAACCTCCAACATTTAGTTTTACTTAAAGGACGCGTTTCGCTAATCCTTACCGTATCTCCAATGTTACAGTCGTTCATTTCGTCGTGTGCGTGATACTTTTTAGTCTTCAACACGAACTTACCGTATAATGGGTGTTTTACTTTACGTACTTCCGCAACAACAATAGATTTATCCATTTTGTCCGAAGTAACAACACCAACTCTTTCTTTTCTTAAATTTCTTTTTTCTTCCATCTTTCAGCAGACTACAGTTATTGTAACTCTCTTTTAGTAAGTTCTGTAGCTAATCTAGCAACCACTCTTCTTACACTTCTAATTTGAAGTGGGTTCTCAATTGGTGAAATAGCGTGAGCCATTTTTAGATCAGCATATGTTTTCTTAGTCTGGCTAAGCTTTTCTTGCAACTCTGCTGCAGAAAGATCTTTTATTTCTGATTGTTTCATAATATAATATAGATTATGCTTCGAAATCTCTAGCAACAACGAATTTAGTTCTTACTGGAAGCTTTTGAGCTGCAAGACGTAACGCCTCTTTTGCAACTGACAAAGGTACTCCTCCAACTTCAAACATAATTCTTCCGGGTTTAACAACAGCAGCCCAATATTCAACGGCTCCTTTACCTTTACCCATACGTACCTCAAGAGGCTTCTTAGTAATTGGTTTGTCTGGAAATATTTTGATCCATAATTGTCCTTCTCTTTTCATAAAACGAGTTGCAGCAATACGCGCAGCCTCGATTTGACGTGAGGTTAAGAACATTCCATCTTCATGTACAGATTTAATACCAAACATTCCATTAGAAAGTTCATGCCCTCTTTGAGAGTTTCCTTTCATTTTACCTTTTTGTACCTTACGGTATTTTGTTCTTTTAGGCTGTAACATTTTTCTTTAGTTTAAAAATTTACTTTCGTTTACGAGCGTCTGGTTTTCCACCTTTATTAAAAGGCTTTCTGTCTCCTCTAGGAGAATCACCACCTTTACCACCAGCACCAGATTGTTTTTTGTCCATTCCAGCAAGTGGAGAAAGATCTCTCTTTCCATAAACTTCACCTTTCATGATCCATACTTTGATTCCCATTCTACCATAAGTAGTATGAGCCTCTGCCAAAGCATAATCAATATCAGCTCTGAAAGTTGATAGAGGAATTCTACCTTCTTTGAAACCCTCTGAACGAGCCATCTCAGCACCATTCAAACGACCAGAAATCAAAACTTTGATACCTTCTGCGTTCATACGCATAGAGGCAGCAATAGCCATTTTGATTGCACGTCTGTAAGAAATACGGCTTTCGATTTGACGACAGATGCTTGTAGCAACTAGATACGCGTCAAGTTCAGGTCTTTTTATTTCAAAGATGTTGATTTGAACCTCTTTGTCAGTAATTTTTTTAAGTTCCTCTTTCAACTTGTCTACCTCTTGACCACCTTTTCCGATAATAATACCAGGTCTAGCAGTAGTGATAGTAACGGTTACAAGTTTTAAAGTTCTCTCAATGATTACTTTTGATACACTAGCTTTTGATAAACGAGCATGGATGTACTTTCTGATTTTATAATCTTCGGCAAGTTTATCACCATAATCATTTCCACCATACCAGTTTGAGTCCCATCCTCTGATGATACCAAGTCTATTTCCAATTGGATTTGTCTTTTGTCCCATCTTGTATTAAATTGCTTGTGTGTTATTAATAGATCCAAGCACGATTGTAACGTGATTAGAACGTTTTCTAATTCTGTGAGCACGACCTTGTGGAGCTGGACGAAGTCTTTTCAACATCATTCCACCATCAACTGTAATCGTTTTTACAAATAAACCTGCTTCTTCCATATTAGCGTCAGGGTTTTTTGCTTGCCAGTTGGCAATTACCGATAAAACCAATTTTTCTAATTTTCTTGAAGCTTCTTTAGAACTAAATCTTAAGATGTTTAGTGCTCTCTCTACCTTCTGACCTCTTACCAAGTCCGCTACTAAGCGCATTTTTCTAGGTGAAGTAGGGCAGTTATTCAATTTTGCGAAAGCAATAGACTTATTAGCCTCTTTTCTCGCATCTGCTGTTTCTCTTTTACGAACTCCCATTACTTCTTATTTTTTACCTTTATTTTTTGCTCCAGCATGACCTCTAAAAGATCTAGTCGGTGAAAATTCACCTAATTTGTGACCTACCATGTTTTCAGTTACATAAACCGGTACAAATTGACGACCGTTATGAACTGCGATAGTTTGACCAACAAAGTCTGGAGTAATCATAGAAGCTCTAGACCATGTCTTTACTACTCCTTTATTTCCACCTGCGATGTTTTCTTGAACTTTCTTGTCTAACTTATAATGAACAAAAGGTCCTTTTTTTAATGAACGTGCCATATCTTATTATTTCTTTCTACGTTCTACGATATACTTGTTACTCGGGTTTTTCTTAGAACGAGTTCTATAACCTTTTGCTGGTATTCCATTTCTTGAACGTGGATGTCCACCAGAAGAACGTCCTTCACCACCACCCATTGGGTGATCGACAGGGTTCATTGCAACAGGTCTTGTTCTAGGTCTTCTTCCTAACCATCTCGTTCTACCAGCTTTTCCTGATACAACTAATTGATGATCTGAATTAGATACAGCTCCAATTGTAGCCGAACAAGTCAACAAGATTAATCTTGTTTCACCAGATGGCATCTTAATTGTTGCATATTTTCCATCTCTTGCCATTAATTGAGCAAATGTTCCAGCTGAACGAGCGATTACCGCTCCTTGCCCTGGTCTCAATTCGATACAAGAAATTACAGTTCCTAGTGGAACTCTACTTAAAGGTAAAGTATTACCAATTTCAGGTTGAGATTCTGGACCAGAAACTAATTTCTGACCAACTTTCAATCCGTTTTGAGCAATAACATACGTTTTCTCTCCATCAGCATACGCCAATAAAGCGATAAATGCAGTACGATTTGGATCATATTCGATTGATTTCACTGTAGCCGGAATTCCTTCTTTTGTACGTTTAAAATCAATTATACGATATCTCTGCTTGTGACCACCACCCGTATAACGCATGGTCATCTTTCCTTGACTATTTCTACCTCCAGAGTTTTTTATCGGCGCTATCAAAGAGCGTTCCGGCTTATCAGTTGTAATGGCGTCATAACCATTCACAACTCTAAATCGCTGACCTGGGGTAATAGGTTTTAATTTTCTTACTGACATTTTTCTATCTTAGATATTGTTGTAAAAATCAATTGTTTCTCCTTCTTGTACTTGAACAATTGCTTTTTTAATTGCATTAGTCTTTCCACTGATTAAACCACTTTTAGTGTATTTTGTAGTTCTATCCGGTCTTACGTTCATCGTGTTAACACTCAAAATAGTTACTCCGTAAGCAGCTTCAATAGCTTTCTTAATTTGAACTTTATTTGCTTTTTTGTCAACAACGAATCCGAAACGGTTTAAAACTTCACTTTCTTTGGTTACTTTTTCCGTTACTATAGGCTTAATTATGATGCTCATATCCTATTATTTACTTAAATTTTCTTCAATTATCTCTAAAGAACTCTCTAAAAGAACTAAATTATTAGCATTTAGAATAGCATAAGTGCTTAATTCTAAGCTACTTACAACGCTAGATCCTTTTAAATTGCGTGAGGACAAATATACATTTTTATTGGTATCACCCAATACAAATAGAGATTTTTTATTTTCTAACTCTAAAGCTTTCAAAACGTTGATGAAATTTTTAGTGTTTGGCGTTTCAAAATTAAAGTCTTCAAGAACGATTATGTTCGACTCTTTTGCTTTAATTGAGAAAGCAGATTTTCTTGCCAAACGTTTCAAGCTTTTATTCAATTTGAATGAATAACTTCTTGGTCTTGGTCCAAAAACTGTTCCACCACCTTTAAACAATGGATTTTTAGCAGATCCTGCACGAGCAGTTCCTGTTCCTTTTTGTTTTTTAATCTTACGCGTACTTCCCGCTACTTCAGCTCTTTCTTTAGCCTTGTGCGTTCCTTGTCTTTGATTAGCAAGATACTGCTTAACATCAAGGTATACTGCGTGATTGTTTGGTTCTATACCAAATACTGAATCAGAAAGTTGAACTTTTCTTCCAGTATCTTTTCCGTTGAAATCTAATACTTTTGCTTCCATTACTTCTGAATGATTACATAAGAGTTGTTACATCCAGGAATACATCCTTTAATAACAAGTAGATTCTTTTCAGCCACTACTTTTAAAACTCTAAGGTTTTGAACTTTTACATTATCTCCTCCCATTCTTCCAGCCATACGCATTCCTTTGAATACTCTAGATGGATAAGAAGAAGCTCCTACAGAACCTGGCGCTCTTAAACGGTTGTGTTGACCGTGAGTTGCTTGACCAACACCACCAAAACCGTGACGTTTAACAACCCCTTGAAAACCTTTACCTTTAGATACACCTTGTACATCTACAAATTCTCCTTCAGCAAAAATAGAAACATCAATAAGATCTCCTAATTTTTGTTCAGTTGCAAAATCTTGAAATTCAACGACTTTTTTCTTAGCTACAGTTCCCGCTTTTTTAAAGTGACCTAAAGCCGCTTTTGTGGAATGTTTCTCGTTTTTGTCATCGAAACCAAGTTGCAACGCTTCGTACCCGTCAACACCTTTGGTTCTGACTTGGGTAACAACGCATGGTCCAGCTTCGATTACTGTACAAGGAATATTCTTCCCGTTCTCGTCGAAAATGCTAGTCATGCCGATTTTTCTACCAATTAACCCAGACATAAATATTAATTATTAATTATTAAATATAAATATAGAACGCAGCTTTTAACCGAATCCTATTTTTTTAGTGGGTGCAAATGTATAACTTATTTACACACAAACCAAAAAAATATTTTTCGCTTAAAAACAGCGCTCCTTTTTACTCTTAAACTACTTAAACTTTGATTTCAACTTCAACTCCACTTGGCAATTCAAGTTTCATTAAAGCATCAATAGTTTTTGATGAAGATGAATAAATGTCAATTAATCTCTTATATGACATTACTTCAAATTGCTCTCTCGCTTTTTTGTTAACGTGTGGAGAACGTAGTACAGTGAAAAGTTTTTTGTGAGTTGGTAATGGAATTGGCCCTGTTACTACTGCACCTGTACTTTTTACAGTTTTTACAATCTTTTCAGCAGACTTATCTACTAACATGTGATCGTAAGATTTTAGTTTTATTCTGATTTTTTGACTCATTTTCTTAAAGATTAAGCGTTTCCTTTTGCTTTTTTGATAACTGCTTCCGAAATATTCGAAGGAGTTTCAGCGTAATGTGAAAATTCCATTGTTGATGTTGCACGACCCGAAGATAAAGTTCTTAAAGTAGTTACATAACCAAACATTTCTGACAATGGCACATCAGCCTTGATAGTTTTTGCACCATTTCTGTCACCCATGTCATTTACCTGACCTCTACGACGGTTGATATCACCTACGATATCTCCCATGTTTTCTTCTGGCGTAATAACTTCCATTTTCATGATAGGCTCCAAAATAACAGCACCTGCAGCACGACCTGACTCTCTGTAACCCATTCTAGCAGCTAACTCAAAAGAAAGTGCGTCTGAATCGACAGGGTGAAAAGATCCGTCTAATAAAGTCACTTTCAAACTATCCACTTGGTATCCAGCTAATGGACCCGTTTTCATAGCTTCTCTGAAACCTTTTTCAACAGATGGAATATATTCTTTAGGAACGTTACCACCTTTTACTGCATTAATAAACTGCAATCCCACTGGAGCTTTACCGTCAACTAAATCTGCTGGTTCGATTCTAAATACGATATCACCGAATTTTCCACGACCACCTGATTGTTTCTTGTAAGTTTCTCTATGTTGAGCAGATTTAGTAAATGCTTCTTTATATTCAACTTGAGGTTCTCCTTGATTTACTTCGACTTTGAACTCGCGTTTCATACGATCTACCAAGATATCCAAGTGAAGCTCACCCATACCAGAAATAATCGTTTGTCCCGAAGCCTCATCTGTTCTAACCGTAAACGTTGGATCTTCTTCAGCTAATTTAGCCAAAGCCATACCCATTTTATCAACGTCAGCTTTAGTTTTAGGCTCAATAGCGATACCAATTACTGGCGCAGGGAATTTCATTGACTCCAAAATAATTGGGTGTTTTTCATCACACAATGTATCTCCAGTTTTAATATCTTTAAATCCTACTGCTGCTCCAATATCACCTGCCTCAATGTATTCGATTGGGTTTTGTTTATTGGCATGCATTTGATAGATACGTGAAATTCTTTCTTTGTTTCCTGAACGTGTGTTTAAAACATAAGAACCTGCATCCAAACGTCCTGAGTAAGCACGGAAGAAAGCTAAACGACCAACGAATGGATCAGTAGCAATTTTAAAAGCTAAAGCAGCAAAAGGCTCTTTAACATCTGGCTTACGCAAAATTTTAGTTTGATCTTCCTCTAATAAATCAGCATCATCAGGATGAATCCCTTCGATACCTTCTTTATCCATCGGAGAAGGTAAATATTTACACACTGCATCTAACATGAATTGAACTCCTTTATTTTTAAAAGAAGAACCAGCAATCATTGGAATAATCGCCATATCCATAGTAGCAGCTCTTAACGCTGTATTGATTTCTTCCTCTGTAATAGAGTCTTCATCTTCCATGAATTTTTCCAACAAATTTTCATCATAATCAGCTACTGCCTCAATAAGAATCGATCTGTATTCTTTCACTTCAGCAACCATGTCTTCAGGAATAGGCACAATATCATATGTAGCACCGAGACCTTCTTCATGCCATACAATAGCTTGATTTTTTACCAAATCTACTACACCCTTGAAGTCATTCTCTTCACCAATTGGCAAAGTGATAGCAACTGCATTAGACTTCAACATGTCTCTAACTTGTTGACAAACCATCAAAAAATTAGATCCTTGACGGTCCATTTTGTTAACAAATCCAATACGTGGCACTCTGTATTGATCTGCTAGTCTCCAGTTCGTTTCTGATTGTGGCTCAACACCATCAACAGCACTAAACAAGAAAACCAACCCGTCAAGTACACGCAATGAACGATTTACTTCTACAGTAAAATCAACGTGCCCTGGGGTATCAATAATATTAAAGTGATACGGTAAGGTATCAGGTAAAACTTTACCTTGTTCAGTTGGGAAATTCCATTCACAAGTTGTAGCAGCAGAAGTAATTGTAATTCCTCTTTCTTGCTCTTGTGCCATCCAGTCCATAGTTGCAGCACCATCATGCACTTCACCTATCTTGTGTGACTTTCCAGTATAGAATAATATACGCTCTGTTGTTGTTGTTTTACCAGCATCAATATGAGCAGCAATTCCTATGTTTCTTGTATATTTTAAATCTCTAGCCATTTCTTATGAATTAAAATCTAAAGTGAGAGAATGCTTTGTTAGCTTCTGCCATTTTGTGAGTATCCATTCTCTTTTTAACAGCAGCACCTTCCTCTTTAGCCGCAGCTAAACATTCTGAAGCTAATCTTTGAGCCATAGATTTTTCATTTCTTCTTCTAGAATAAAGTATCAACCACTTCATCGCCATAGATATTTTTCTATCTGGACGAATTTGCATTGGAATTTGAAATGTTGCTCCACCTACTCTACGACTACGTACTTCTACGTGTGGCATAACATTGGTTAATGCATCTTTCCAAATTTCTAATGACGGTTTTTCCGCATCTTGTTTTTTAGACTCAATGATGTCAATTGCATCATAAAATACTTTAAACGCTGTCGATTTTTTTCCATCCCACATTAAGTTGTTCACAAAACGTGTTACCAGTTGATCATTAAACCTTGGATCTGGTAAAAGTGGTCTCTTCTTTGCCGCTCTTTTTCTCATGTCTTTTTTTTAATAAAATTCCACACCTACACAGTCGCAATAAATTGCGCCTCTATGATGCAAACTTTAAATTACTTTTTTGCTTCTTTTGGGCGTTTTGCTCCGTACTTAGATCTTCTTTGCGTTCTTCCTGCTACTCCTGACGTATCAAGTGCACCACGAACGATGTGATATCTAACTCCTGGTAAATCTTTTACCCTTCCACCCCTAACTAATACTATCGAGTGCTCTTGTAAATTGTGTCCTTCACCAGGGATGTAGGCATTTACTTCATTACCATTTGTCAAACGTACACGCGCTACTTTACGCATTGCAGAGTTTGGTTTTTTTGGTGTTGTAGTGTAAACACGCGTACAAACCCCTCTTCTTTGAGGACAAGAATCTAAAGCAACCGATTTACTCTTCTTAGTTATCTGAGTTCTTCCTGTTCTTACTAATTGTTGAATTGTTGGCATAATTAATACTAAAAATTTCTTATTATATTAAATTCCCGCTTTTTACGGGGTTGCAAATGTAGAAAATATTTTTTACTCTACAAACGTTAATCTATTAATTTTTTTATGAACTAATAATTTGTTCTCTAAAGGAATAAAGAATTCCGAAGTGAAAAACGGTTTAGAATTCAATACTAATTAAGCAACAAATTCAATACCGTTGTTTTACACTTTGATTTTTATTACAAACCATAGATATTTGCATTATATTTATTAAAACAAATACACATTTGAAACCTTTCGTCACTATTCTTGTATTATTATTCTTTGGGTGGCACTCATCCGCCCAAAATTTTCAGCTACAAATAATTGGACAATCCGACTTCGAAACCAAAACCATCGATTCTTTGGGATACAACTCCAAACACCAAAACACAAAAGCACTTCAAGATGAAATCAATACGTTTTCAGTAAAATTAACCCAAGTAGGTTACATCGATAATAACATGCTTGAATTTACGAAATCAAAAGATTCCTGCTATATCGCAAAAATCACTTTAGGAAAAAAAGTAAAATCCATCTACCTATATATAGGTGATGACAAACAATTAAATAATTTAATTACACTAAACAAAAAAAATGATATTGTTGAAGTACCTTACTCAGAAATAGATTCCTTTCTGGAGCAAACCGTCAAAAAATTAGAACAAAATGGTTTTTCATTAGCTAAATTAAAACTAGTAAATATTAAAAGAGATAAAAGTGCTCTTTCCGCAACCCTACAAGTGGAAACAGAACAACAAAGGATTTTAAATTCAATTACAATTCGGTATGCCGAAAACGGACGTACAAATAAATTTCCAAAGGGTCATTTAAAACAAATTAATAAAAAATACCAAAAAATAATTTTCAATCAAAAAGTGGTTGAACAAATTAATAGTGATTTCGAAAAATATAATTTTGTAAATCAAGTAAAATACCCGGAAATTTTATTTACAAAAGACAGTACTAAAGTGTACGTGTACCTAGAAAAAAGAAATTCAAATACTTTTGATGGCTTCCTCGGTTTTTCAAATAATGACAACGAAAAGATCGCATTAGCTGGATATCTTGACATTAAACTTGAAAACATCTTGGGCTCTGGCGAGCAAGTTGCTATCTATTGGAAAAGCGACGGCAACGATCAAAAAACTTTTAAAGCCAGTCTTGAACTTCCGTATCTGCTCCAAACGCCATTAGGCCTAAAAGCACAATTACAGGTTTTTAGACAAGATACCACTTTTCAAAACACAAAAACTGTAATCGATTTAAGCTATTTTTTAAACTATAATTCCCGCGTGTACTTGGGATATCACATTACAGAATCCAGCGACATTCAAAATTTAAATAACACTTCAATCAGTGATTTTACTAATTCATTTTTAACTTCGAGTTTTGAATATCTAAAATCAGACACAAACAACCTTCTTTTTCCCATAAAATCAAAATTCCAAACCGCAATAGGAATTGGAAAAAGAGAAATCTCCAATCCAACTGAGAATTCGAAAAATAACCAATTGACGCTTACTTTTCAAGCAATGCACAACATCTATTTGAACAGAAAGAATTCGATTCATCTAAATAGTCAAAATTTTTACCTTAACAGTGGCCGATACGTTGTTAATGAATTGTTCCGTTTTGGAGGTTTTAATAGCATAAGAGGCTTTGCAGAAAACAGCCTAGAAGCTTATTTGACAACATCATTACTAACAGAATACCGCTATATCCTATCTCCAAATCTTTACTTGCATTCTATTCTGGATTATGGCTTAATTAAAAATAATTCTGATTCAGGAAATTCAGATATTACGGAAAACCTTATTGGCATTGGGTTAGGAATGGGAATACAAACAAAAAACGGATTACTCAAATTAGCACTAGCCAATGGCAAAACTAAAAAGCAACAATTTGAAATTTATAACACCATCATCCATATTAGTTATAATGTTAAATTTTAGTTTAAGAGAAAATTAGCATTTCATATATTAGGAAAGTTAACAAATTATTAAGAGGTTTGCGAGACTAATTCAAAATATTAAAAAATGAAACTAAAGTTTAATGGATTCTTAGTGCTCTTAGTAGTACTTGTGGCGCAAATAACTTTTGCGCAAGAAAGAACTGTTTCTGGTGTTGTTTCTGATAATGCAGGATTGCCTTTACCAGGCGTGAGTGTGTTAGTGAAAGGAACACAATCTGGAACACAAACTGATTTTGATGGAAAATATTCTATCAGAGCAACACCTAGTCAAGTCTTGGTTTTCAGCTACATTGGGATGAAAACTCAAGAAGCAACTGCCACTTCGGCAAATGTTAACGTTAAACTTCTAGATGATTCCATCCAATTGGAAGGAGTTATAGTAGGAGCTTTAGGGATTAAAAGAAGTAAAAATTCGCTAACATCCTCTACGCAAGTGGTAGCAAGTCAAGAGCTTACTCAAGCTGCCAACCCTAACGTGGTGCAGTCTTTAGTTGGTAAAGTATCTGGTCTTCAAATAAACAAATCTTCAAGTGGAGTTAATGGAACAAACAGAATCGTATTAAGAGGTTCAAGATCTATTACTGGTAACAATGAAGCTTTGGTAGTTATTGATAACTCAATCTCTTCATCAGCTGTTTTGCAACAATTACCACCTGAATTAATTGAAAGCGTAAACGTTATTAAAGGTATGCAAGGTGCTGCACTATATGGTGAGCAAGGAGTTAACGGAGTAATTATAGTTACTACAGTAAAAGGAAAAGAAAAAGGAAAAATCACGGTGAATGTAAATTCAGCTATCGATTTTGAGACAGTATCTTTTATGCCTGAAACACAACAAAAATATGGTCAAGGTTGGGACGGAGTTCACTATCCTGAAGAAAACGGATCATGGGGACTTCCTTTTGATGGCGTGTTGAGACCAACAGGTTTACCACAAGCGGATGGACTTGAATTACAAAGACCTTACTCTTTCATCAAAGACAATGTTAAGGATTTCTACCAAACAGGTACTACCTTCCAAAATGGATTTTCTATAAACGCTGGAACTTCAGACTCCTACGCTTTATTTTCTGCTAACAAAGTAAAGACAGAATTTATTGTAAACGGAGATCAACTTGAAAGAAATAGTTTTTTATTCAAGGCAGGTAAAAAAATTGGAAAACTAAGCATTGATGGTAACGTTAACTACAACTATCAAAAATCTACCGAAACTTCTAATGACTTACTTGACGATTTAATTCAGACAGCAGGAAATGTTGATTTATCGTTGTTTAAAAATTCTGGAAATGAAGGTAATTACACGATATATTTCAAAAATCCATATTGGACAATAGATAATAACCGTAATGACTCTAGAAGAACATTTATAAATACTATCGCAGCTTTGAAGTACGATATTAATAAAAACATAAATGTTACTTATACAGGTAACTTACAATTTACGAATAGAGATGCACAGTCTCACATCAATCAGTATAGAGAAACTCCAGATTTAGCAGGAGCAGGAGCAAATAGAAATCAAACTTCTGAATATTTTGCTAGTCAATCCTCTTTAAGAACTTATTATGGTGATTTATTAGTGAATTTTGACTACGATTTGACAGATGATTTGAGTTTAAAAGCGAACGTCGGAAGTAACATGCAAGATCGTAACTACAGAATTACTTCACAAGGAGGACAAAATCTAGACATACCAGGATGGTACCACATTAATAATGTATTGAGTCCAGCAAATCCATCTAATTTAGATAATAGATCTCAAAAATCAAATCGTGCTTCTGTTTTAGCTAACGTTGATTTAGGATACAAAAACTACTTGTTTTTAAATGTTACAGGTAGAAATGATTGGACTTCAGTTTTATCAAAAGAGAACAACAACTTCTTCTATCCAAGTGCTGGTGTATCTTTTGTACCAACTTTGGCTTTTGAAGGACTAAAAAGCGAAACTTTGAATTATTTGAAAGTATCTGCTAACATCGTAAAAGTGGGTAACTCCTCTTCTATCCAGCCTTATGCTACCTCTGAAATTGGTGTATTCCCAACAGGATTCCCTTACGGACAACTAGGATCGTACATCATCAACCAGAGACCAACTGATAGAAATATCAAACCTGAATTTGTAACTACAAAAGAGGTAAATATTAATATTGGACTTTTCAACAATAGGATTACAATTGACGGGTCAGCTTACATATCTGACACAAAAGATTTGATCACAGCTGCTACTGCTTCTTCTGCATCAGGATTAGCCACTTCTCAAAGTAACATTGGAGATATGACTACAAAAGGTCTAGAAATTGACTTAGGATTCGTACCGGTTAAAACGGAAGATTTCAAATGGGACTTAAGAGCAAGTTATTCTACGAATAAATCAGTTATCAATTCACTTGCTGCTGGAGCAAATGAAATCAACCTTTTATCTGACGCTGCAACAGGAACTGGAATTTTTGCTCAAGTAGGAGAAGAATTTCCTTTGATTAAAGGAACAACCTTTTTAAGAGATGATAATGGAAGCATTATTGTGAACCAGTTTGGACTTCCAACAAGATCTTCTTCAAACTCAATTTTAGGTAAATCAACTCCAGATTATATTTTAGGATTATCTAACTCATTTGAGTACAAAGGAATTAGATTATCTGCTGTTATGGATTACAGAACAGGTCACCAAATCATTTCTGGAACTAAATACGACTTAACTTGGCCAGGACGTTTAGTAGAATCAGCTGATTTTGATAGAGAGGTTGGTTTCATTTTACCAAACTCAGTAGTTGAAACTGCTCCAGGATCAGGAATCTACACTCCTAATACTTCTGTTTACTCTGCAGCTGGTTATAATCCAAACGGAATTATTGATTATTACGGAACTTTGAGTAGAGCTGGAGAGCATAACGTTATTAACGCTACTGCTTTCAAAGTGAGAGAACTTGCTTTAAGTTATTCAATACCAACTACTGTAATTGAAAGAATTGGATTAACTTCACTTAGATTTGGTATAAATGCAAGAAACCCATTTACTGTTTTGGCAAAAAGCAATAAAGGTTATACTGATCCAGAAGCATCTGACAGTACTGCAAACAATGGTAATGGTCTAGGATATTCAGGAACAGGACAGTATCCAAATACAAGAACTTTTGGTGGAAGCATCAATTTAACATTCTAAATTAAAAAGCATGAAAAAAATATTTTTATTAATAGCAGTAGCAGCTGTATCACTTACATCATGTAGTGACTACTTAGCAGACAATACCAATGTAAATAGTCCGTTAGAAGAAGCTCTTCCGCCAAGACTTATTTTACCTGGTGCGCAATCACAAGCATTCAGAACACAAGCTATAAACATGAACCGTTTAGGTAGTGTAATGACAAATGCATGGGGAGGTAACATATACCAATTTACAAATCCATTGCAAGTAGAATATTCTTATAACTTTGACAACAACACCTATGCAGCAGTATGGGATGGATTGTACAGAAGTGTAAACAACTTTCAAAAGATAATTGAAACTCCTTTAGAGAATCAAGGCAACTTTGTTGCTATATCTAAGATCATGAAAGCACATTACATGCAATATATTGTCGATTTATATGGTGATTCACCTTACTTCGAAGCGTTTAAAGGACAAGCTAACCTAACACCAGCTTATACAGATGACGCAATAATTTACAAAGAATTAGTTAAAGAATTAGAAGAAGCACGTGCTCTTATTCAAAACCCGTCTTCTACAGCAGAAGGTGTTGCTACTGACGTTGTTTTCAACGGAGATATGAGTAAATGGCTTAAACTAGCCAATACTATCGAGTTAAGAATTTTATTGAGACAAAGCAAACTGACTGATGCAGCGACTGTAACTTATGTAAATAGCAAATACGCAGACTTACAAGCTTTAAATAATTTTGTTGACGCTGATGTATTGATCAATCCAGGATACTCTTCTGCAAATGATGCTAAACAAAGTCCGTTCTTTAGTTCGTTCGTTAGAGATGCAGCAGGTGCTACAACAAATACTACTTATACTTTATTTACTTCATCTAAACATTTTGCTGATGTATTAAATGGAGAAACTGGTGGTCCAACAGCTGGAGTTATTGACCCTAGAAGATCTAGACTATGGCTACTTGTAGGAGGAAAAGTTGTAGGAACTGATCAAGGTCAAAAACCAGTTCCTGGTCAAAACAACACAACAAATCCAACTTCTAGATTTGGTTTAGGCTTAACTAATTATGTAGGTGCAAATACAGCAGCTAGAACTGCAGCAGGGTCTTCAAAAGCTGGAGCGCTAATGTTGCTTTCTGAAAGTAAATTTCTTCAAGCAGAGGCAGTTCAAAGAGGTTTTTTAACAACTGGAATAGCTCAAACTTTATTTAATGAAGGAGTTCAAGCTTCATTTACTTACTTAGGTGCTACTATTGGAACTTATGCAGTTCAAATCGAAGCAGTTCCTGGATTTGGATGGACAGCATCTACTAATAAAATTCAAGCAATTTTAACACAAAAATGGATTGCACTAAGCGGAATTCATGGTGTAGAAAATTACATCAATTACACTAGAACTGGATTCCCAGTAATCCCTGGTTCAATTAATGGTTTCAACTTGCAACCTACTAGACCAAAAAGACTGATTTATCCATTGTCAGAGTACAATGCAAATTCAGGTAATGTGCCTGTTTTAACATCTGCTCAAGTTACAACACAAGGTCCTTTCTGGTATGTACCGTAATTAATCTTATGATTTAGTTAATAAGAGGCTGTTCCTATTTGGACAGCCTCTTTTTTATTTAACTACCCTTTTAGGAGGAAAATTAAAACCTAAAGAATTCTTTGAAAATAGTAACATCTGAAAATCCTTACCTCCTACTAAGATACTTTGTGCAGTATTAAAAGATCACTTTAAACTAATGTACAGTATGAAACTAAATCTTTAAAACCATCAGCAAATGCTGATGGTTTTTTTTTATATATTTGCATCATGGAAAAAGAACATCAAATATTTGGGATTAGAGCGATAATTGAAGCCATCCAAGCTGGCGCAACCGTAGATAAAGTCTATATTCAAAAGGAAGCAAGCAGCGAACTTATGAAAGACTTAATGAAAGTAATGAAGCGTGGAAACATCAATTTTTCCTATGTTCCAGTTGAAAAGTTAAACAGACTGACGCCTAATAATCATCAAGGTGCAGTGGCAACGATATCTCCGATCTCCTTTTTTGATCTAGAATCTTTAATTGAATCTGTTGTTGAAAACGGAAAAAAACCCTTATTTTTAATTTTAGATCAAATCTCTGACGCACGCAATTTTGGCGCAATCATACGAACTGCAGAATGCACCGGAGTAAATGGAATTATTGTTCAAAAAGCGGGTTCAGCGCCTGTGAATGGAGATACCGTAAAGACATCAGCAGGTGCCGTATTTAACATTCCGATTTGTAAAGTAGAACACATTAAAGATGCCATATTTTTGTTACAAGCAAGTGGTATTAAAACTGTCGCTGCAACTGAAAAAACAGATACAACTATTTATGACATCTCTTTAAACGAGCCCGTTGCAATAATCATGGGATCGGAAGATCGTGGTGTAAACCCATCGGTTCTTAAAATTGTAGATGAAAAAGCGAAACTACCTATGTTTGGAAATATAGGGTCTTTGAATGTTTCAGTAGCTTGCGGTGCTTTCTTGTATGAAGCCGTAAGACAAAGAAGTTAATTCCCCTCACCGATCCTTACCAAAGGGAAGAGAGCCATGACAGCGAAAGTATGAAATGAATTAAAACTCCGGTTTTGATTCATTTTTTTCGTTTAGGACGATCTCATAATTTACAGGAACATTGACCGTATAATACGACACGAACCCCAGTTGTTCTTCAAATTCCTCGCTTTTAGGAATGTTTACAAAGTTTCCGTTGTCATCAAAACGCTGCATAAATTTATCTGCTGAAGCATCAAAATCTGGATGTTCCCAATCGTATTTGATAACTTTTTTATACTCTGGAGTTTTATAAACTAAAGAGAGAAAAAATCCTGTAAGTAATCCCCCTAAATGACCTTCCCAAGAAATAGCTTTATTCCCTGTAATCTCCGGACTTGGAAAAACATACCAAACCAAGCCTCCATAAACAACTATCACAGCTAGCGATAAAGCGACAAGCCGATTGTATTTCGTTTGTAGGCCTTTAAAAAAGACAAAACTAAACAGCACATAAATTAAACTGCTTGCTCCTATATGGTAATTATCGCGGCCAATAATCCAAGTGATACATCCTGAAACTACAATTCCGTATCCAATAACCTTCATGGCTTGCTCTGCATAAAAAAATTGCAGCGCAGCCAATAAAATCAGCAATGGAATGGAATTATTATAAAGATGCTCTACATCAGCATGAATAAAAGGACTGAATAAAACACCTTGTAAACCTGAAAAAGTTCTAGGGTAGATACCGTTTTCGATAAAGTCAAAACCAAAACGAATTTCGAGCCAAAAAACAAACCAAAGAAATACTACAAAAAAAAGAGGTAAAGCAATAACTGAAGTGGTAAATTTAAAATGCTTTTCCATGAATAGCGTTTGGTTTGTGTTCTCATTAGTATTCAAAAACTTATCCAAACGCAATTTAATGCTATTTTGTCATATTTAAAATAAAAAAACCTTCCTAAGTATAAATCCCTAGCCCGGATGGAAGCGGCATCCTTTTATATTTCGTTTTTTAACGAGATATAAAAGATATAGTGTACAGCCGGAAATAGCTCCGAATAAAAATAGTAATTTTACCAAAGTCATCATTTTGATTGAAGAATAACAAATTTAGATTTTAGATTTAAACAAAAATGGAAGCACCACTTGCAGAACGCATACGCCCGCAAAAATTAGAAGACTACATCAGTCAATCCCATCTCGTGGGACCAAATGGTTCATTGACGCAACAAATAATAAAAGGAATTATTCCGTCATTGATTTTTTGGGGACCGCCTGGAACTGGGAAAACTACATTGGCACAAATTATTGCACAAGAATCGAAACGTCCCTTTTATATTTTGAGCGCAATTAATTCAGGTGTTAAGGATATTCGGGAAGTGATTGACAAAGCAAAGCAAAGTGGCGGTTTATTTACTGCAAAAAATCCTATTCTTTTTATTGATGAGATTCACCGTTTTAGCAAATCCCAGCAGGATTCGCTATTGGCTGCTGTCGAAAAAGGTTGGATTACTCTAATAGGCGCCACTACCGAAAACCCAAGTTTTGAAGTGATTCCTGCTTTACTTTCCCGCTGTCAGGTCTACATTTTGAATGCTTTTACTAAAAAAGATCTAGAGTCTCTGTTAGACCGTGCCATGAAAACGGATCCGTATTTATCTACTAAAAACATTAAACTAAACGAGACCGAAGCCCTATTGCGACTTTCCGGCGGAGATGGACGTAAACTGTTAAATATTTTTGAACTTGTTGTAAACGCTTCTGATGATGACGAAGTAATAATCACTAATGATCGTGTTTTTGCTTTGGTACAACAAAATACTGTTTTGTATGACAAAACTGGAGAACAACATTATGACATTGTTTCTGCTTTTATAAAATCGATTCGAGGCAGCGATCCTAATGGCGCTGTTTACTGGCTAGCACGGATGATCGAAGGTGGTGAAGATGTGAAATTCATAGCCCGAAGAATGCTTATTCTCAGCAGTGAAGATATAGGAAATGCAAATCCTACTGCCTTTATTATGGCCAATAATACTTTTCAGGCTGTGACTACGATTGGGTATCCGGAAAGCCGAATCATATTAAGCCAATGTGCGGTTTACCTTGCGACTTCTCCCAAAAGTAATGCTTCCTATTTAGCAATTGGAACAGCACAACAGTTAGTAAAACAAACTGGAGATCTGCCGGTTCCTATTCACCTGCGCAATGCACCTACAAAATTAATGAAAGAGCTAGGATATGGTGAAGAGTACAAATACGCCCATGATTACACTAATAATTTTGCAGAGCAGGAATTTTTACCTGATGCTATAAGTAAAAAACCTATTTATATTCCTGGAAACAATTCAAGGGAAAACAGCATACGAGAATTTCTGAAAAACCGTTGGAAAAATAAATACGGATATTAAATTCCATAAAAAAAGTCTTGATTACGCAAGACTTTTTTTATGAACTATTTTCAAAATAGCTTTGTAACCGCTAAAACTTAACCGCTACTTTTTCAGAAATTAATTTATCATTTTGATAATATTCAAAATACCATTCGTTGTCTTTCAAAATTAAAGACCCTTGAACTGTATCTCGTATTGCAATAAATGAATTGGCTTGGGATGTTTTAAACAACTTCATAACTACTTTTGGAGTATTGTCAATAAGCTGAAAACCAGTTTCGGTGGCCTGAGCGTAAAGCATAGTACTTTCTTCAATTGTAAGACTGGGCTTTAATTCTGTTACGGCTACCATTTCCTTTATTACAGGAGTAGCAGCAGCTGCGACAACTGCCGGCTGCGCCTTAGCACGAGTTCCGCTATATTTATATTGCAACTCATACACGGATTCGAAGGCTTCAGCAAGCGCTTCATTATAAGCATTTTTATAGTCTTTTTCTTTACTTTTACCAGCAGCCGATTGAAAAATGATTTTACCATAGCAATCCTTCAAAGTGATGATCAATCTTGTTGTCAAAAAACCACTATCATTAACTACATCAGCATACAATAAATCGCAACGATCACTGTATTCACCGGGAATTGTCTCGTTACTATAAAAAGAAACGAAGCCTGCCTTATTTAAATTAAACTTAGTTATAGTATTCAAACGGTATTGATTCTCTCCCTTTAGAAATTCATATTTCAAAGGAACGATTACTGCCTTATACTCATTTACGGATTGAGCGTACGAATAATTAATTGCTAGTACCATTACGAATAGAAATAACTTTTTCATATGTGTTTTGTTTGTTGTTTTTTAAAAAAAAGGCAATAATTAGTTAATGAAAGTCTAATTTCATTACTTGTAAATTGATGTTTAATTTTGTTTGCCTTGATATTATTAGAGTTAAACAATTGTATTCATTAATGTTTTTAATAAAAGGATAAGAAATATGTAAATTTTCATATTCGTGCTTCCGATTAGTATTACTACCTCTCTTTGCGACAAGTGTTTGTGCTTATCCAGTTTTTACTCAATTTCATACACAGATTTAATATTCTAGTAAAAAAAACGAGCTTATATTTATCTTTATGCTGTCGGTGTTAGTTTTACGCTAAAACCATAATTGATTAATTGTACGATACTTTTCTGTATGTCTCGTTGTTTCTTTTTTTGATTCACTGCTTCTATTTGTTTAATTGGTTCTTTGTAAACCTCTTTGTTTTTTAAAATATGATATGCCGCTATTATTTGTTTGTGTGCAACTGCTATTAATGCTTTTTTTGAACCTTTTCGGATTAGTAATTTTTGATAAAAAGTCTTTAAATAACCCTGCTTCTTCCTGGTTGCTCCCCAGGCTGCCTCGACTAATGCTGATTGGATATGTTTATTTCCATGGATGACACGGGTACTTTTTTTT